>DASPNB010000623.1:0-6514 GCA_035626755.1 Flavipsychrobacter sp. | reverse complement strand
ATAAAGGCCACCGCACTATACTGAAGGAAGTGGTAGCGCATGCCAGCGCCGTAAGTGGCGAAAGCGTGCTCATCACCTTTGAGCCTCACCCACGCAAGTTGCTTTTTCCCGATCAGCCGCTTTGGTTCATCACTCCGCTGGAACAGAAACTAAAACTCATTTCGGAGGCAGGCATACAGCACATTGTAGTTGTTCCATTCACCAAAGCTTTCTCCGAACTTTCCGCTGAAGCCTACATTGAGGACTTCCTGGTAAAAACTTTTCGTCCTCACACCATTATCATCGGCTACGACCACCGATTTGGTCACGACAGGACGGGCAGCATAGAGTTGCTGAAAAAGTTTCAGCAGAAGCACGAATACAGGCTGATAGAAATCCAGGCCCAACTGATAGACGAAGCAGCAGTGAGCTCTACCAAGATACGCAAGGCTATAAAGGAAGGACTTGTTCGCGATGCTTCAGAAATGCTGGGCCGGCATTACAACATGCGCGGCACAGTGGTCCGCGGCGCGCAGCTGGGCCGCACCATTGGCTACCCTACTGTCAATCTCCGCCTGAACGAACCGGAGCAGATAGTTCCCGGTATTGGTATCTACGCCATCTATCTTACACACAACAACATCACCTACAAATCCATGCTCAGCATAGGCTACAACCCCACCGTTACCTCCGACCGCTCGATAAAAATAGAAGCCAACATCTTCGACTTCAACAAAGACATCTACGACGAAATAGTAGAAGTAGCTTTCGTACAGCGCCTGCGGGACGAAGTGAAATTTGAGAATATAGAGGCCCTTAAGGAGCAGCTACACCGGGATAAGGAAGACAGCCTGCGGGTGCTGGGCCAGGGCTGAGCAAAAACGCCTGGAAAGCCGTTACAGGTTCCATACTTCCACTATACCTCCATTATAGGTTTACTATACTTCCGCTATAGGTTAACCATAACTCCATTATAGGTTTACTATACCTCCGCTATAAGTTAACCATAACTCCATTCACTTCCATTACAGGTAAACTGCGACTTTTCTTCGCTGCTGAAGTAAAGTCTGTACGGGACTGTACGGTGTCTGTACAGAGGTGTACGGTGTTGGTATGGACCTGTACGGCGTATGTACGAACTTGTACGGAGTCTGTACGGTGTTGTACGGAGTTCGATACGCGCTGGTGGCTCGTCTTCGCTTTTGAAGGCATTTTCCTCGTTAAAGATCTGTGCAGTTCGTTTGTTTGTCTTGAGCTGCATTGTAAAGATACGATTGAGATAGGGCGAAACGATCGAGTGTGGAAAAGTTTTGCGCCACCGCCCAGTCACTGCGAGCCGCAAAACATCCCACAGTCGAGGGCAGACCCTCAGCTGACGCGGCGTGGCAGTCTCACGGCGTGTTCTTGCCAATGACACATACAAACAAAACACACCACCGTCATTGCCTGCCCCCGGCGGCAATCTCACATTCGTAGGTGCGCATTATAAAAGTCCTATTTCAGTCCAGAGATCTCGCCATTCGGGATTAAACGCAAGTATCATTCTCTCTTTTTCTACACGAAGGAGCCGTTTAATCTTCTTCTCTTCGTGGATAGCTTGAGTAATAGTATCGCAAAGCCGATAATAGACAAGTTGGACGCAGTTGTACTTTGCCGTGAAACTATCCGGAAAGTGTTTGCTTCTATGCTCATAGATGCGCTTGTACAGATTTGACGTAACACCTGTATAAATTGTATTTCTGTTAGGAGAAGAAATCATGTAGACCGCACCGCCTTTTTGCATTTTATAAAATTAGCGGTGCTGTTTTTACTACGCGAAATTTGTGGATATGTTGTTTTGCTCAACTTGTGGGCAAGAACGTGCTGTGAGATGGCCGCCGGGGGCAGGCCATGACGTTCGGGCGAGATGAATAGGGTTGCCAAGTGAGTGAACAAGAACGTGAGGTGAGATTGCCGCCGAGGGCAGGCAATGACGATGAAGGGGGTTCACCGGTGAGAGTACAAGAACGTGACGTGAGACTGCCACGCCGCATTTGCTTCAGTTCAACTCTCAACTGAGTTCTGTTTTGCGGCTCGCAGTGACGGTCGCTGGGTATTTGATTTTTTCATTTGTGGCTGGGCAAGAACGTTGCGTGAGACTGCCACGCCGCATTTTCAGTATATCAAGGCTCAGCGGAGTTCTGTTTTGCGGCTCGCAGTGACGGTCGTTGGGTATTTGATTTTTTCATTTTTGTTTCTCTAGCCTATCATTCTGCCTACCATTTCCTTCAGCAGCTCGCCGCGGTGAGGGGGCGGCTATACTGATAACCATGGTCAATCCGGAAATGTCACACCCGTGTTACGACTTTCCGCGTAAAAGTAAAAATGCACTCCTTCAAGAGCATTTAAGAAAAGAACAAATAATAATAGTTCCGGGGATCATTTCACAGTTTCGAGCTTCTCTTTGTTGAGCGGCTTGTTCAGGAACATTGAGACGTATTTATTTTCTGATGCAGACCTCCTGTCGTTCTCATCCAGTGATGTTGTGAGCATCATTATGATACAGTTCTTTTTCACCTGCTCAGGTAGTTTTTCATATCTGTCCAGGAACTCAAAACCATTCATTTCCGGCATATTAATATCAAGAAATATAACCTGTGGCAGCTCGCCAGGTTTGTCTGCATGGGCTTCTATGAAACTTAATGCGTCCGCAGCTGACTCTGCTATGATCACTTTTCCCGCAAACCTGTTTTTAATGATAACGCCTTCGGCTATATAGCGGTCTATTTCATTGTCATCCACTACCATCACCGTCTGATAACGACTGGGGGAAACATTTACCTGGTTCATTTTTTTGGTTTTAGTTATTGCAGCGCGGCAACGCTACTTTAAATGTTGTTCCTTTGTTTAATTCCGAATCCAGCCGGATGGTGCCATTTAGTTTTTCTACTGTTTCCTTAACTATGTACAGTCCCAGGCCTGAGCCAATCGACCGTTTCGATACCCGGTAGAACATCTCAAACACTTTCTCTCTATTCTCCTCACTGATGCCCAGACCGTTATCTTTTACTTCCAATTCAATGGCTTCGCCCCGGAGACTTACAGAAACAGCGACGTATGGGTTATCACGAAGCGGATCGCTATACCTGATAGCGTTAGAGACCAGATTGTTCAAAAGGATACTGACCCGGCTGCGGTCGGACTGAAACTCCAGGTCTCCGTCAATGTCCAGTTTTATCTCTACAACCTTATTGCCTGCGTCCATGAACTTTAGATTACTGATCACTTCCTTTGCGAGCTCAGAAAAATTGACTGTCTCGCATTTTACTTCGCCGCGTGCATTGCGGGAATAGTCGAGTATGTCATTGATAAAACCATCCAGCCTGTTAATGCTGCGCTTAAGCATCTGCAGATGCTTGAGCATCAAGATGTCCTCAGTTTCCGTTTCAGACATTTCCACAACACCGAGCATCGACGACAGAGGAGCACGGAGATCGTGAGACACACTGTAAACGAACCTGTCAAGCTCGCTGTTCGATTTCTTTAATTCATCGTGCGATGCTTTAAGAGCATCCTCTCCCAATTTACGTTGGGTGATATCCCTGAAGTTCACAACTATGCCCTGTATCGCTTTTTCATGTAGCAGGTTAGTAGCAGACCCCTCACACCAGATTAAAGATCCGTCCTTCCTTACGCGCCTGTATATTACCGTGAACGCAAGACCCGGATGTGCCAGAACCCGCTCCATATGAGCTTTCAGCAGTTCAACATCTTCGGAATAAATAAAATTGTAGGCACGAACTCCGATCACTTCTTCAGCGGAATTTCCCATTATCCGGTAAAGAGAATCGCTGGCATACGACACTGTTGCATTTTCGTCTATTACCATTATCGCATCTGTACTATTTTCAATAAGGAACCGGAATTTCGATTCGCTTTCCTGCAAGGCAAGTTCTGCCTCCTTACGCTGGGTTATGTCGGTAGTGAGGCCATCCAGCCTCACCAGCTTTCCATCGCTGAGCGTTGGCTGCAAACGCGATTCGACCCACCTGACCTGACCGTTCTTATGTTTTATACGATATTGCTGTATCAGAGTTTCCCCTCTGTCAAGCACGGGTTGATTGCCGAAAATTGTCAGCCTGTCATCTTCAATTATTACTTTAGACCACAATTCCGGGTCGTTGAAAAAATCTTCAACTTCGTATCCGTACACTTTTCTGCAAGCCGGCGACATCTGCACTACCTTGTATCTTTCCATATCTATTGAAAAGAACACGTCCTGCATATTGTCAAATAACGTCCTCAACTCACGGTGTGCCCGGTTACTCACCTCCGCCTCCCTTCTCAGGTCGTTGTTCAGTTCTATCATTTCCCCCGAGCTCAGCTCTATGGAGCGTTCCAGCATTA
This sequence comes from Flavipsychrobacter sp., assembly GCA_035626755.1. Lineage (GTDB taxonomy): Bacteria > Bacteroidota > Bacteroidia > Chitinophagales > Chitinophagaceae > MKUN01. The sequence continues at coordinate 2,149 of DASPNB010000623.1, read as the reverse complement.
GCCTGTCCTTCTCATAGTGATCATAGGACTCACTAATGACCGACAGCAACTTTTCTATATCTGCAGGTATATCTGCCTGCTTTGACAGGTACTTGCCTACCTGCCTTTGTAAAAGTTTATTCATCTTAGAGTTCGGTAAAAGTCGTTATGGTCATTGTTTGGTTATGCAGCTCGCACTTCATAAAGTTAAAAGAAGGCGATATCTCTCCGTATGAATAAAACCCTGTAATAGCGGTTTTGTCTCCATATATCGCCCTCACCACTTCTATTTCTTCTTCAATGCGCTGATCAAGCACCAGCTTACGGCCTACGCAACTAATAAGTATTGCAAGATCCGGCATCTGCTCAGCACCTTGTGCACTTGCGGCAGCAGCATGCGAAGCACCATCTATAAGGCGGTCAAAGTTGGCTCTCATCAGTTGGGCGTACTCACCCCGGGGCATGTTACCGGCAAAGGTGAGGCTCCTCTCATCCTCATTTACACCGAGGATCGTGCGAACAATGGAGTGACTCGCCCCGGCTGTGCGTATACTCAGCGGGAACAGGAGCCCAGAACCCGGCAGCTCCGTGGCGTAGTCGCCCAGGTACATCTTATATATTTCCAGGGCCGGCTTGCCATCCAGTTCATACAGCACATTGTTCTCCGACCTTGTTATCAGCCTTTCAGGTCCGAAGGCATCCCAGCCTCCCACACTACCATACGTTACGCGCAGATCATTGCCATAGAATCCTACCAAAACAATATTACCCTCTCCGGGCTGTTCATTGAGACCTACCAGAGTTCGTTCAAAGCGTGAACCATCCCCCGCGAGCCCACCAGTAATGATCGTGCCGGGCGGAAATGACTGCTGCAGACCCGATACAAGGTCGCTTCCGTTCACCATTTGCCCATCAGAGATGACCAATACATTCACCAGGCCGGCGTGATCTATCTTGCCTGCCAAAACCACTCCTGCTTCAAAGCTACCCGACACAGCGGCGACATTGATGCACGCTGTCGCGATCGCAGTCTTTTCAAAATAGATGGCCGTAAGCGCAATAGAATCATCATTCACCTGAGTATCAATGATCTCCCCGGCAGTTGAATTGATCACCACTTGTGCATTAGGATATCGATCACGGATGTGGTTGAATATCGCCGGATCGGAAAGCAAATGAGTACTGCCGAAAGCATGGACCAGCTGATATTTCGCGGGACCCACATCTCCTCCTCTTATGGTCGTCCATTTGCCGCCATTGGGGTACAGGCACTGTTCAACTTTCATATATGTCCTTTGTTTGTTGTAGGCAAATTGAATAAATAACTGCTTGATTTTCAAAGACTATCATCTCATTTAACAAATATTTATCAATACTTGCTAATATTTACCATTTGAAACTCCGCCAAATAACAGCCAGTATTCAACCGCAATAATAGGATTGTAATACGGCTATTACAACGACCACTCTCAGCTGAAAAACTGAGGCTTATCATAGGAAACGCAAATATGTGGTATTGAAAGAGCGCACAACGGCAGATGATTTGAAGCCGCGCCAGTTAATATTCGTTTCGTGCGAAACTACACTATCATCTTCCCTACCATTTCTTTAAGCAGCTCACCATCGTGGGTGTTGCTGTCTATGCCTACGGCCATAGTGGAGTATTTTCCGAGGAGGAGGAGGCAGTGTTCTACCCTTGCCAGTGGCCAGTTGCGGGTGGCGGCCATTATTTCGCGGGCTTTGCCGGGCCAGGTGCCGAGGGCGGCAGCAGCTTCTTTCTCCGGTTTGCCGGTAAGGAAGTTGGCCTGGTAGAGGCGGTTGAAGTGATTGTAGAAGGAGCCTATCACCAAGGGCATGGGGGCAGACTTAGGGTTGGCCACAAAGTAAGCCAGCATGCGGAATAGTTTTTCCCTGTCGCCGCCGGTGAGTACTTCGGGAAACTCAAAAACATTGTATTCGCGGCTGATGCCGATGTACTTCTGTATGAGCTGGGCGGAGAGGGCCTTTTCTTCCGGCACGTTGATACGGACCTTCTCTATCTCGTTGGCGATCTTCTGCAGGTCGGATCCGAGGTAGGTAGCCAGTATCTGTGCTTCGCGCTCGGCTATGTGGAAGCCTATCTCATTGCCATAGGCCTGTATCCAGTTGGGAACTTGTTCGTCCTTTATCT
>DASPNB010000622.1:0-2008 GCA_035626755.1 Flavipsychrobacter sp. | reverse complement strand
AAAGATTAGCACGCCCAGTGCGCTGCCTATGGCATCGGCATATATGTCCTGTATGCTTTTATTGCGTCCTAGGAAGCTTAACAGCCCCTGCAGTTCCTCTCCCAGCCAGCCAAAGGCGCAACCCACCACCAAGGCGATAAGCAAAGAGCTCAACCTCCGTGATGGCCCTGCGCACATCCATAAAAAAGTAAAGACAGCAAAAAGTACGAAATGAACCCATTTATCGGCCATTGGGATATTGCTCTCTGGCAAATCGGGGCCGGGTATAAAGCATAAAATAAAAATGAGCAAGGCCCATATAATGGTGTAGGTCCTTGCTCGTTTTTTATAAGGTGATGCTTTGGTAAAAACCTGGTTCAGCATAATATTAGCCTACCAGTTGCTGGTAAGCGGCTGCGTCCATCAGGTCATTTACTTCGGCCATGTTATCTATGGTCATTTTTATCATCCAGCCCTTACCGTAAGGGTCTGAGTTCACATCTTCCGGATTGCTCTCCAGTCCTGGATTAACCTCTGTTATGGTTCCCGATACAGGCAGGTACAGGTCAGATACAGTCTTCACAGCCTCTACAGTTCCGAATATCTCATTTGAGCCAAGGCTTTGTCCCTTGGTGCTTATATCCACAAAAACGATATCACCCAGCTCTCTCTGGGCAAAATCTGTGATACCTACGGTAGCGGTATTACCTTCTACCTTTATCCATTCATGGTCTTTTGTGTACTTAAGCGCTTCAGGGAACTGCATATTTTCTTGTTTTAGTGGCGTAAAAATAGTGGAAAATAATTGTAAAAGCCACCGGCACATATTTAGTTTTTCCAACCATGTCTCGTGCTTCGGGGCAGCATGTTTTACAGCTCAATTAACACCTTAAGAACAGGCTACCCACAGGCTTTCCACCGGGTTTTGCAGGTGTTAAAGGCCAGACCGGAAGCAGAAAATAACGTAAATTACATGTTGGTTTTATACAGGATTAACAGGCATTTCGTGGAAATATGCGTTTAATCACATGTTTTAAATGGACGAAAAAGTGAATATCAAAAGGAAGCTTCCTTATCCACAGACCGTTGATTACTTCTTCTGAAAAAAAGGAGGCGTTTAAATACTTTCGTAATCACCTCCCGGTTAACATTTAACCCAAAGAATTTTAGAATATGAGCAGCAAGCAGGCAAAAGGTAAAGGGCTTTCGTTTCAACGCCAGTATACACGCGATGGAGTGAGCCCCTACGAAATGTTTGAGTACGATTACCGCACCTCGGTGATCCGTAACCCGAATGGCGAGAAAGTATTTGAGATGACCGACGTGGAAGTTCCCAAACACTGGTCGCAGATAGCAACAGATATACTCGCACAGAAATATTTCCGGAAAGCAGGCGTGCCGCAGCCCAATGGCAGCACCGGCCGCGAAACTTCTATAAAACAGGTAGCCCACCGCCTGGCTCATTGCTGGCGGAGCTGGGGCGAAAAATACGGATACTTCGCATCTAAGACCGATGCCCAGGTCTTTTATGAAGAACTGGTGTATAGCATTATGACGCAGAGCTGTGCTCCTAACTCACCGCAGTGGTTCAATACAGGGCTGCACAGCAGCTACGGCATAGAGGGCAAAGCACAGGGCCACTACTATGTAGATCCCACTACCGACAAGCTGGAACGCTCCAAGAATGCCTACGAGCGTCCTCAGCCTCACGCATGTTTCATACTCAGCGTAGATGACGACCTTGTGAACGATGGTGGCATCATGGACCTTTGGGTGCGTGAGGCGCGCATCTTCAAATATGGCTCTGGTGTAGGCACCAACTATTCCAATATCCGCGCTGAAGGTGAAAAACTCAGTGGTGGTGGTACCTCCAGCGGTCTCATGAGTTTCCTCAAGATAGGCGACCGCGCAGCGGGTGCCATTAAAAGCGGTGGTACAACAAGGCGCGCGGCCAAAATGGTATGCCTCGATTTGGATCACCCTGAAGTAGTTGATTTTATAGATTGGAAAGTAGAAGAAGAAAAGAAAG
>DASPNB010000621.1:0-3074 GCA_035626755.1 Flavipsychrobacter sp. | reverse complement strand
CAGGTCCAATTGCCAATGTGCGACATAGCCTGCGCTTCTTTATACAGTTCTTCACTCCGCTGAAGACGCTGAATGATGTGCCGGCGCTCGGTTACGTCCATCACAGTGCCTTTCATTACCTTTTCACCGTTCCTGATATAGACCTCGCCGCGCACCCATAGTATTTTCTCCTTCCCATCTAGTACGTACCGGTATTCACAATCGTAAATAGAATTTTTCTTAATGGCTTTTTCGCGAGCCCTTACTACTCTTTCACGGTCAGACGGATGTATATTGGCCAATACTTTTTCGCGAGAGAATTCCCCTCTCGGAATTCCAAATATTTTGAAGTATTCAGGTGTAGCTTCCACTTCGTCGGTTGCGATATTCAGCGTATAACTTCCTAAAGAAAGCATCTCCTGCGCCTCCAGCAGTTCCTCGGTATTTTGTTTCAGCTTCTCCTCATTACATTTTTCCTCGTCCACATTCAGTGTTATGCCTATAACCTGCCTTACACTTCCGGTATCATCACGTTTGAACACCGACATATGGCTACGCAACCAGATGAAATCCCCGCTTTTCTGCCTGGCCCGGCTGTCAATAGTGCGGGTTTCGCCATCCATCAATGTATGCAGCGCTTCATTATATCGCGTTACACGGGCCAGGTCGTCAGGATGTATTATCCGCGCGGCAATTTCGTCACCCATCTCTTCATACTCCGCCGCAGTATATCCAAGAATAGCAGGCATTTTCATATTAGTATATACTTCTCTCTTTTCATTAAAGTCCCAGATAAATATTGCAGCCGGGGAAGTACTGGCGATACCTTCTATGAAACGGATATGGGTATTTATTTTCTCGGTTAGTATTTTAATATACAGATTGTTTGCAGCAGCCAGGCCCTCAGCATCGTACGCATCGATCTCCTTTATGATCTCAATGATCTCATACGGATCGTTAGTGTATAAGGGAAGAAATTTCAATAACGTCTTCTTACGTATATTGGTGCCCATTGTAAGATCTTCTGCAGCAATATCTTCCCTGCCCAATATTCCCATTTGGTCGTCTTCCCATAGCTTCAGATTCTTTTCCAGCAGGTCTTTTAGGGTATTATTTTCAACCGCCTCAAGAAATTCGGTATGGCCCGGAATACCCATCTCTATCAACTGATCATCAGGAATATGAGCAATATGTTTCATTATAGGCAGATCAAAATCCCGGCACAGATCTATTTGCTCCTGGATATAGTCCACCAGGTGATTTTCTCTTATAAACTTTGCAAAATCAGGAAAGAATTTGAAAATCAGTGCTTTATCGTGTTTTGCAACACTTGTCTTAGGGGCTTCAGCTTCCATATTATTAGTTTAAGCTGCTTTAAATTACGAATAATGGTATAAACGTTTTCTTAAAAGAGCTAAAGGGGTACAGTAAAAAACCGTGCCAACTGTAGCTAATCGGTCAATTGCCACTGGTGGCACGGCATTTTAGGCAACCTGAAACAGAATTTGTTCTGTTTCATAAGTATGGTTGTAAGAGTTGGCTCTTGAGGGCCAACTCTCTATTTTTTGTAAGACAATAGAACCCCGCCAAAGTAATTGATACCGGGCGCAACGTTATAAAACCTATTTCCTGCCGCATTGACATCATTACCCAGGCTATAATTTTCGTTTAATAGGTTGTTGCAGCCGGTAAATACATCTATACCCCACCTGGCGGCCATGTAGCGGTACCCAATACGGATATTGACCAGCGCATAAGAGTGGTCGTAAATACTATTGTTATCACTTAAGGGAATAATATCATTGTAGTACAGGTTCAGATTGAGATAGGCATTGAACGTGGTGAGCAGATCTACCGACATGGCGAAAGCATTTGCCGGAATGCCAGGCAGGTAATTGCCTGAATAATCATTATTGAACTGCATGAAATCTCGATAACGGAAATCATATTTAGTATAGGCAGCTTCCACCGTCAGCGTATTTACTATACCGCTGTATACCAATACCCTGTAGTTTACCTGCATTTCCAATCCCAATTGCCGCGTACCACCGCCATTTATATAATAGTCCCCGCCGGCGGAATCACGCCTTTGGACAATGGTATTGTCTAATGTGAAATAGAAGCCGCACATATCGTAATATAACCTGCCATTTAACAAGTAACCGCGCAGACCCGTCTCATAATTCCAACCGTTGACGGGTCGAAGCTTTGTATTAATATAGCTGCCGGTGGGTGCAAGTTCGTTACTGTTAGGCGAAGTGTATCCGCGGGCGACGGACGCGTAAACAGATGTAATCCGGGCAATTTTATACAATACCGCCACCCTGGGTGCGGGAATATTGTAGGTCCTTTCTACCAGGGCGTAAGCAGGGAAGGTTTCTTCCAGCCTGGTTTTTACATGGTTCATACTTAAACCGCTTTGCAACAACCAGCCGCGGTGATTCCATGTGAGTTGCGTAAAACCTGAAAAATTAATATTTTGAATATTCCGCTGTTCTGTGACAGAGCCGGGAAGGCCTTTATTGTTCAGGTAAGTGATCTCTGTACTATTACCCAACTGAAATTCAGCGCCCAACAACCAACTGTAATATCCTCTCCGCGTATCTTGTTTATGTGCCAAATGGGTTCTGCCACCATAATGAGGCAATGTGCTTTGCGTGTAGTTCCTGATTGCGGGATTGGTCAACTGCGTATACACACTGTAGATGCCGGTATTCATTGCCCAGTTGTCGTTAATATAGTACTTATAGCTTAAGCCGCCGAGCACCATATTCTGTTTTATTGCCGCCTTATTTTCCTCAGCGCCGGGAATACCATTGACGGAAGGTCGTGCCATACGTGGATAGCGCTCATATTCCGCCGGGATGAGTGCGCCGGGAGTTTCGTAGTTCAAAAATCCCGCAAGAGCGTGCGCCTGCAATTCATTATTACCCTTACTGTGCAGCAGCATATCATAAGACACGATATCGTTCTGCATAGCTGAATGTTCGCGGTAGCCATTGCTTACAACACGCTGGTAACGTATTGTATTGTGCAACAAGCTATCACCCAGGTTTGCCTCGGCAGCAAGATTATAATACCCGTAGCTGCCACCT
>DASPNB010000620.1:0-18450 GCA_035626755.1 Flavipsychrobacter sp. | reverse complement strand
CTCTCAAATAGAAACTTCGACGTTCAGAACGACACTATTCTGCTATTAAAGATCACAGACACCATAGGAGGTAATCCCAATCTTACAGTAACCGCACTACAATCAAATATACCTTACGGCGTTCCTCCAAATGGTCGGCAGGATACGATCAATTTTACTGGCATAGATAAACTGGCAACCAACGATGGTCGTATTCTCGGGGCCTACGTGGAGAACAACGAAATTCAATTCGTCAGTGCCACAATAGAAACTACTTCAGGCGCATCAGGCATTTACGTTGGTAAGATCATTAATGTGCTTACTTCACCATCTGTAACAGCCAGCATATTCTCAGTAGATACGCTCGATTTTGGCTATCCTAATATTTCATATACTGGCAACCAGGGCGCAAATACATCCATCATTTCTTTCAATTATACCGGAGCGCATACTTTTGCCGGCCTCGGTGCTATTTATTATGATGGGACACAGTTTTCTGACCTTTTGAAAGTGAAGGAAGGTGTAAGTGTTATCAAGATGATGAATGGTGTGCACCGCTGGGGCGATTATACAGGTTCTCAGCCTTTCTATTCAAATATTGGCAAGGTTTGGATTACTGGCATCTATGGACGTAGCGATAAACGATATGGCATACAGATGGCAGAGTTAGGTACTGCGGCTTATGCAAATGTTGATAGCAAACCAAAGGCGGAGCCTGCCTCAGGCATTTACCCTAATCCTGCTTTGGAATACGTTTACATTGAGTTCTCCGTTCCAGACAAAACAATCGTCGATTTCTCTATCTACGATATGCAGGGAAAGCAGGTCGATAAGATTAAGAGCGCTAATTGCAAAAAAGGAAAAAATCTTTTACAGTTCAATACAGGCGCGCTTCCCCCGGGCAACTATCTTTTAAAAGGAGCTACCTTAAAGGGAGAATTGATTATGACAGAGAAATTCACCAGGCAGTAGTGTTTCTATGCAGGGATTTTTTAATCTTACCCTGGCGTTTCGTGCCATTCGTAACAATCGTTTACGATCGGTACTAACGATATCTATCATCGGTTTAGGCATTATGGCATTGGTAGCCATTCTTACTTCTATTGACGTAATAAAGGCCAGCGTCTATTCCAATTTTAGCAGCATGGGTGCTAACTCTTTCCAGATCACCAGCGACGTTATCAAGAAGAAGAAGAGAAAAAGAGGTGGGGTAAATGTTAGTATCACTTCTGGAAAAGATATAAAATACGATGAGGCTAAGCTGTTTCGCGATCGCTTCAAATTTCCTGCTATTGTTGGCTTGTCCATGACCGGCACCGGTATCGCTACCGTCCGTTACCGCTCCGAGAAAAGTAATCCTAACGTCCGTGTAATGGGGGTGGATGACGCATATATCCCGATAACAGATACCAAACTCCAGGTAGGCAGGAACTTCACGCCGTCTGAGCTGCAATCTGGTTCATATATACGCATTCTCGGTCTTGGCCTCGCTAAAAAACTATTCAAACGCAACGTTGGTAACGCTGTAAACCAGGTGGTGACCGTTGGAAGTAAGAAATACCGGGTAGTAGGTATCATGGAAGCCAAGGGAGGAAGTATGCTCATGGATGCAGACAATTCAGTGTTGCTACCGCTTAATACTGCTCGCTCGGTTTATGGCGGAGACCGGTCTTATGTCATCAGTGTTATGGTTAAGGATATTAAACTAAAGGGCTTTGGCGCCGAAGAAGCTGAAGGCACATTCCGTACCGTTAGAAAAATACCGATTGGTACCGAAAACGACTTTACTATCAATCAAAACGATAGCATAGCCGCAATGCTGATCGACAATATTAAGTACGTTAGTCTTACTGCTGTTGTTATCGGTATCATCACTCTGTTGGGCTCGGTGATAGGTCTTATGAATATAATGCTGGTGTCTGTAGCTGAACGAACACGCGAAATTGGGGTTAGCAAAGCACTCGGTGCCCGCTCCTCCAGTATCCGCCAGCAATTTCTTACTGAATCGATTATGATCAGCCTTTTGGGTGGCCTTTTGGGTATTGTACTGGGCATCGGCGTTGGGAATCTTTTGGGCATTGCCCTGAATTCCGGTTTCGTCGTTCCCTGGACCTGGATAGGTCTTGGTGTTGGCCTTTGTGCCTTTGTGGGAATAATTTCAGGTATTTATCCCGCCTTAAAGGCTGCAAAACTCGATCCGATTGTAGCTTTACGCTACGAATAAAATAGAACCATATTGTGCAGGGCGTAGTATACAAGTCGACAGGTAGTTGGTATTTGGTTAAAGAAAAAGATGGCAAAGCCTGGAAAGCCCGGGTGAAGGGAAAGTTACGCATTGATGGAGATATCTCGTCTACTAATCCCATCGCTGTAGGAGACAATATCATTTTCGATGTAGATGATGAACTGGAGGGAACAGGTACCATTCGCGAAATAAATGAGCGGCATAATTACATGATCCGGGTTTCTCCCCACAACAAAAATCAAAAACATATCATTGCCTCGAATCTTGACCTCGCACTGGTGATAGCAACCATCGCTTCTCCTCGTACTTCCCAGGGGTTTATCGATAGGTTTTTGCTAACCGCCGAAGCATATCATATTCCTGCTGCTGTCGTCTTCAATAAAGCTGATGTGCTAAAGGAGAAACACAAATTGCAGCTTGCTGAATGGACTAAGATGTACCAGGATGCGGGCTACAAAGTATACAGTATGGTGGCCCTGGACCCGGCTTCAGTACGGCCTTTAATGGCCGACCTGGAAGGTAGGACAACTCTTTTCAGCGGCCATTCGGGCGTGGGCAAAAGCACTCTCATCAATCAATTGATCCCCGACATTGCTTTGCGCACTCAGGAAGTATCCGACTACAGCGGGAAAGGGCAGCACACTACAACCTTTGCAGAAATGTTTGATCTGCCTTTTGGTGGAAGGATAATAGATACACCCGGTGTTAAAGAATTCGGCCTGATAGATTTGAAACGCGAAGAATTGGCTCACTATTTTCCCGAGATGAAGAAACGCTTGAACGACTGCAGGTTCAACAACTGCCTGCATCTTAACGAACCGGGTTGTGCGGTAAAAGAAGCCGTAGCTTCAGGCGATCTCCACGGAGATCGGTACCTCAGTTACCTTTCAATCATGGACACCATAGAAAGGAAATGGTAGTCCTGCTTTTTTTGATTTGAATAAACGTCCTATGATCATATACAATGTAACAGTAAAAGTGGACAAAAGCATAGTAGAGGAGTGGCTTCGCTGGATGAGACAGGAGCACATCCCCGATTTGATGAAGACCGGGCTATTTGTAGACGCTAAATTGTGTCGTCTCCTGGAGCAGGATGAAACGGACGGGAAAACCTATGTGGCACAGTATTTCCTCGACAGCCTGGAACATTACAATTCCTATATAGCTGAGCATGCTTCCCGGATGCGCGATAAAGGTTTTAAGCGCTTTGGCAATAAGTTTATCGCCTTTCGGACGGTTATGGCTGTAGAATCCTGAAAGGCCCTAAAACAGGGGTTTTGAGCGGTTTTTAGCACTAGCAAAATCCTTGCCAGTATGCCCAAAACCTTACTGGAAGCGGTTTTAGAGATTTTTTAAAAAGCAAGTGTTCGCTCCGGATTGTTAATAAGCTGTGGAAACCGCTACTGGCAAGGGTTTCAGGGAAGAAAAAAAATCTGCTAATATTTGGAAGTGTACTAAAGGGCAGTATATTTGCTTATCTTCTTAAAAAAATTATTTCACAACAAAACACAAAAGAGGCTATGAACAAAGCTGAATTAATTGACAAAATTGCCAAAGACGCAGGCATCACTAAAGCACAAGCAAACGAAGCTTTAGATTCTTTTACCAACGGTGTTGTTGCATCACTGAAAAAAGGTGATCGCGTAACTCTGGTTGGTTTCGGTACTTTCTCTGTTTCTGAGCGTTCTGCCCGTAACGGCCGCAACCCTCAAACAGGTGAAGTTATCAAGATCAAAGCTCGTAAAGTGCCTAAGTTTAAGGCAGGTAAGGAGTTTTCTACGAAGATCAGCGGTAAGAAATAAGCGCGATCTTTAAGAAGTAAAAGGCAAGGGGCGAAAGTTTCTTGCTTTTTTTTTCGCTATTTTTGTATCCTAAATTGAAATACAATGGGAAGAGGCGACAAGCGCACAAAGCGTGGCAAAATAACCTTGGGTAGTTTTGGTAAAGCACGTCTGGCTCGCCCTGCTAAGAAAGCAGCAGCGAAGTCCGAAAAAAAAGCTTAAGCTTAAAAGTTTTTAAAGACCGTCTCTAAACGGTCTTTTTTTTATTTTCACCCTATTATATTTGTAGTATTCACCGGCCATTTGTTATGGCCATACAAAGGGTTTATCGCTATGAGCGTTTTTCACACGAAGGATATAAGTAAGAGTAGTTTTCTTATTACAGGTGGTGCGGGTTTCATCGGCTCGCACATTACAGAGTATCTTTTAAAGAACGGCGCCGGCAAGGTAACGGTGTTCGATAACCTTGCCACAGGCTTTCAAAAGAATATAGATCTGTTTGCCAACTATGATCAATTTCGTTTTATAGAAGGGGACATTCGCGACTATGATGCCTGCCTCAAGGCTTGTGAAGATATCGATCATGTGTCGCACCAGGCTGCTCTTGGTTCTGTTCCGCGTTCGGTGAAGGACCCTGTTACCTCTAATGCCGTGAACGTGGACGGTCAGCTCAATATGCTTACGGCAGCCAAGGAACGAAAGGTAAAAAGCTTTGTTTATGCATCTTCGTCTTCTGTCTACGGCGATGAACCTAACCTGCCTAAGTTTGAAGCACGTACAGGTAATCCTCTTTCCCCTTATGCAGTTACCAAGAAGACTAATGAATTATATGCCGATGTTTTTGGTAAGCTATATGGCATGAAGATCGTCGGTCTGCGCTATTTCAATGTTTTCGGGCCCCGCCAGGATCCTGATGGACCATACGCAGCAGTTATTCCATTGTTTGTAAGTGGCATTCTTAAGCAAACACCGGTCTATATTAATGGTGACGGCGAGCAGACCCGCGATTTCACATTTGTTGAGAACGCCGTGCAGGCTAATATCCGCGGAATGCTTTCGGACAACGATGCAGCATTTGGTAAAGCCTATAATGTGGCTGTCGGTGAAAATTTTTCGGTGAACTTCCTTTACACGTCTATTCGTGAGATGCTGGGTATGCAGCACGAGGCAACTTACAGGGAAGAGAGGGAAGGGGACATTCGCAATTCCCTGGCTGATATCTCCATGGCACGCGAGCTTCTTGGCTATCAGCCCACAAAGAGGTTTATAGATGGCCTGGCTCAGACAGTAGACTTCTTCAGGGAGATGTATAAATAGCTATTTGCCGGTATATTGGTAGTGGTTTTTTTTGCTTTTCAGACGTTTTTCTTCCAGCAAGCTGTAATAATATTCTGACATGTCGGTTACAAGGCGGCGATAGGAAAATTTGTCCTGCACAAACTTTCGCCCCGCTTGTCCGAAACGCTGTCTGATTCCTGGGTTTTCTATAAGATTGATCAGGGCAGCGGCAAATTTATCAGCATCGCCTGCCTCTACCACATAGCCGGTAATATGATCCAATACAACGTCAGAAACGCCTCCCACATCTGTAGATATTACTGGCTTTGCTGCCGCTTGTGCCTCTATCAGCGACACAGGAGTACCTTCATTGTGTGAGGTGAGCATTACAATATCCAAACCTGCCAGCACTATATCTACATCCGTCTGCCACGAGGTACAGATAGCCTGGGCGTTACGTTTATCTTCAGGGTAGTAGGCATAATCTATATTCGCCTGCTTTAATTCCATTTCCGTCTGCTGGCGGCTTTCACCATCTCCCACTATTATAAACTTCAGCTTCATTCCTGATTGGTCCAGGACCTTTGCAGCAATAGCAACAAAAAGACTGTGGTTTTTCACTGGCACTATCCGGCCTATAATACCTATTGCTATTTCATCCTCCGCTATAAAAAACTTATGCCTGAAGCTCAGTCGCTTTTCTTCATAGTTCAGCTGAAACTTATCCAGGTCAAGGCCCAGCGGAATAATATTGATTTTTTTTTCAGGACATATTTTATAAGTGTTGCACAACTCCTCCTTCTGCGTTTTGCTGATGGCTATTATACCATTTGATCTTTTCGCGAGGTATCGCTCTATCTGGATGAAAGTGGCAGAAGTCAGTTTATTAAAATAACTGTGAAACACATGGCCATGAAAAGTATGTATTATCACCGGTACTTTACATGCGTCAGCAGCCATTCGTCCTATCACGCCCGACTTGGCGGCATGCGTATGTACTATGTCAGGTTTAATTTTGTTAATTAGTTCTTTTACCTTACGGTATGCCTGCCCGTCGTGAATGGGATTGATCGACCTTTTCATCTCAGGTATCACAACAGGGTCGATACCCAGGTTGTCGGTTATATGGTCTGCGTCTTGCTCATGATCGTCTTTACCCCCTATCACAAGGGTAGTTTCAAAATCAGGAGCCATGTATTTGGTAAGGTAAGTAGCGTTTAGTGCGGGTCCCCCTATTATCAATCTATTTAATATGCGCAGTACCTTAGGCATCTATAATTCAAAAGTAGAAAAGTTTTCTCCAATATATACACTTCATTATGTATAATTCAGCGCATATTACCGCTTATAGATAATATCCTGCGTTATTGAATGGTTAAGCAAAGTACTTCTTCCACCAGTACTGGAAGACAATGAGTGCCCATATGGTTGCATGGCTGTCTTCAGGGTTATTGCTGATCAGTTTCTGTTTAAGATTCTCCGTAGCGCGTGGATTGAATATACCTTGTTCTTCTACAAACTCCTTACGCAGCAGATCTTCATCTATCAGGCTCCACAGCTCTTTTCGGAACCAATCCAGTAGTGGTATCTCAAACCCGTGTTTGGGACGATTATAAATCTCAGGAGGAAGCATCGGCCTGAATGCATCCTGTACTACTTTCTTTTTCAGCTTTGCATCTATTTTATACCGGGAGGGAAGTGAGAATGCAAAGTCCACAACCTTATAGTCAAGAAAAGGGCTCCTTATTTCCAGGCTGTTGGCCATACTCATCAGGTCCACTTTTACCAGCATATCTCCTGCCAGTACCAAGTTCATATCTGCCAGTAATATCTCGTTAAAATCATTGCCCTTTATCGCCGATAGGAAATGTTGTTTTTCCTGGTTCATGACGCCATTGTCTATTTCGGCAGCTATTTCAGGTTTAAAGATATAGGAAGCTTCCTTTTCAGTAACAAAAGACGCCCATTTCCAATACCGCTCCTGCACTGGTAGTTCAGCTCCCTCTGCAAATCTGTGCAGTTGCCTGAACAGGTTAGTTACCTTGCTGTTCCTGCTTCGTGGCAGCGATTCCCATAATGGTTTTCCGGCTTTCACTAGTTTATTGGCCAGCGATGCCTGGCGCATCTTCCACTCAGCCGCATGTTTGTTATAGCCTGCGAAAACCTCATCGCCGCCATCACCACTTAGCGCTACCGTCACATGCTTGCGAGTGTGCTTGCTGAGTATGTAAACAGGTATCGCCGAGGAATCTGCAAATGGTTCGTCTATATACTCCAGCACATCATACAAATGCTCCAGGAAGTCATTGTTCGATAGCGAGAAGACCGTATGGTTGGTATTATACTTCTTGGCAACAGCCTTAGCATATTTTGTCTCGTCAAAGAATGCATTGTCTTTGTAGCCTATTGAAAAGGTATTAAGCTGTGAAGTATGCCTGCTTGCCAGCGCAACTATCACCGAAGAATCAACGCCACCACTAAGAAACGCGCCCAGCGGCACGTCCGATATCATCCTTTCTTGCACAGATACATCCATAAGCCGTATCAGCTCTTCTTTCGCTTGCCCGTAGCTCAGGTTATTGTATGCTTCGGGGTGTGTCTTTAACGTATAGTACGGAGCATATTCCTCCAGCCCGTTAGGGGAAAAGATAAGATAATGAGCAGGTTTAAGTTTCGCCACTCCTCTTAGCATGCTCTGTGGCTGCGGTATATAGTTAAGTTGAAAATACTGGCTTGCTACGGTATAGTCAATTTCTTTGGGTATGTCATACTCCAGCAAGGCTTTCATCTCCGATGCAAATGCAATGAAGCCATTACCCATATAGTAGAGTAGTGGCTTTTTCCCATACCTGTCGCGGGCCAGCAATAGCTGCCCCGTTTCTTTGTCATAAAAAGCAAAAGCAAAAAAACCACTCAGCCATTCCAGGCATTTTGGCCCGTATTCTATCAACAGGTAGAGTAGTACTTCAGTATCAGAAGATGTCTTGGGCCCAGATATTCTCTGCCAGGTATTCTGAAGAAACGTTGACGATAGTTCTTTGAAATTAAAAATCTCGCCGTTAAATACGATCACATACCGCTCACTCACATCTGTCATAGGTTGGGAGGCACTATTCGACACATCAATGATCGAAAGTCGCCTATGACCCAAAGCAATGTTAAAATCACTGTAAATATTACCACTATCAGGCCCTCTTAACGAGAGCTTAAGAGTTGATTGGGATATTTTCTTTATGTTAGTGCCGTGCTTTTCTTTATAAGCATAATATCCGGTAATACCACACATGTACTAAACAATGGATTAGAAACTGGATCTTGAAATCGAAATCAAAGTAAATGCAATTTATAACATTACTTGACTATTTCTTACTGCCCTTTTACTTAGTTGTAATTTATTTAGTTGCGATCATTTTTCGTGAGAGGCGTTACCCTGTGGGTCATCCATGGAGGAAGTACTTTTTGCCCGGCCTCACTGTCAAAATATTCGGCGCCATTTTCATTGGTATGATCTACCAGTACTATTATGGCGGTGGTGATACTTCTAATTACTTTGAGCATGCCCAGGTGGTCAATAGTTCTTTCGATGAGTCCATCGGTAAATGGTTCAATCTTGTCTTTGCTCTTCCCAAATGGTACGATAGCGAGTATACCGACTATATATCTCGTCTGCTCCCTTGGTATGAATCCCCTGCTGAGTATACGGTAGTGGTGATTACGGCCCTTTTAGGCATTCTTACTTTCACTACCTACTTGCCCATAGCAGTCATTTTCGGAGTTATTTCTTTCACTGGTATGTGGGCACTGTTCCGCACATTTGCGCTCAAGTACCCTGCTTATCTTAAGTACATTGCCATATGCACTCTTTATATTCCCAGTACAATCATGTGGGGCTCGGGTATATTTAAGGATACCATTTGTATGTTCGGACTCGGCTGGATGACTTATGGCGCGTTCCGTATTCTCATTCACCGCGACTTTAGCCCTCGTAATATCATTCTTACCATTATTAGTTTCTACCTGGTGGCAGTTATCAAGGTCTACATACTTCTAGCCTTCCTCCCGGCCCTTGCCATATGGATATTGTTCACCTATTCGCATAGTATCCCAAATGGCTCCCTGCGTTTCTTTGTCAAGACTTTTATTATCCTTATTTCAGTAGGTGGTTTCCTTTACTTCTCCGATAAGTTTTCGCAAAGCCTCGGCCGGTATTCGTTGCAAAATGTGGCTAAGACCTCCTATGTTACCCGTACCTATATCAACCAGGTATCGGGCGATGCGGGCTCAGGCTACACCCTTGGTGAGTTCGATCCTTCATTTACGGGTATGTTGAAGAAGTTCCCGCTTGCTGTAAATGTGAGCTTATTCCGACCTTACATCTGGGAAACAAAAAAGCCGATTCAACTATTAAACGCCATTGAAGCGCTTATATTCCTTTGGGTAACTATAAAAGTGCTCATAAGCGTAGGCCTCGTCCGAACCTGGAAAACCATCAAAGCCGATCCCACCATCCAGTTCTGCCTCATATTCACAATTGTATTCGCTTTTGCCGTGGGTATATCTTCCTACAATTTTGGTGCGCTTTCCCGTTACCGCATACCATGCCTGCCGTTCTATGGTCTGGCCCTGGTGCTCATCTACTATAAGAACCAGCCGATTATCAAAAATATCTTATCTCTGAAAATTTAACCCCTTATCTGAATAGGCTGAGGAATATCTCTTTCTGCGATTGAAGGCTATATTCGCGTATCATCTTTTGGCGTCCTGCCTTGCCAAAGGCGTGTCTTTTTTCTGGATCATTTATAAGGTCCAATAAGTGCTGTTTCCATTCCTGCGGATTATTAGCTATAAATCCGTTCACTCCGTGATCTATTATTTTACTGTTCACACCCACCGGGGAAGCTACAGCAGGTATGCCCAATGAAAGGTATTGGATCAGCTTAAAGCCACATTTACCCTCACTCCACTGGTCTGTCGTCAGGGGCATTATTCCTATATCAGCATGCAGCAGATCATCTATCTCGGTCTCTTCTTTCCATGGTATGAACATCATGCTGGGAAATTCAAAGCTCGGCTTCCGGTTCGCTATCACCAGCAGCGTAAACCTGTGTTCATTATTCAGCTCACGAAGTGTGGGGAGTATTTCTTCCAGGAAGGGCAGAGTAGAGTGGCTTCCTGTCCAGCCTATAATTATACTGTCTGTTCTGTGTTCCTTTACTTTATTGTGAAACCTTTCCGTATCTACCACTGTCGGTATACAAACAATATGCTCATTATGCTGCCGTGCAAATGCACACAAGTATTCATTCCCGGCTACTACGGTATCTACCCATTTGCAGATACGCTTTACCTTCCAGTTTGCCTTTAGTGCAGCCGCTATTTTGTTCTCATTGCCGGTATTAGGTATCCATATGGCATCATCAAAGTCATAGATCACCCTCTTACCCCACAGTTTTGTGAGTATCCATTCAAATACTGGTGGGCCCAGTGGCGCAGCCTCTCTATGTATAAATACATGGCTATATCCATGTACATCAATGAGCACATTCCGTAGCCTGCGCAAGTAACCGCCCGCTATGCTTAGTGCTTTCTTAAGGGTATTCCCCGGTTTGTAGAGTATATCCCAGGTACGCTCACTCATGAATGGACTTATGGTATAGCTAATCCCCGCATCTTTAAGAACAGGCTCAAAAAGCTCCACCCTGAAGCGCTGCGAAGGCGCCCGCTTCACCGGGTACGGAACGAGAAATAATATACGCCTCTTATCTGCCATTTAGTTAAAACCAGCCAACACTTCTTCAAACTCTTCTATAAATTTTTCAGTCGGAAATTCTTTCATTACTCGTTTCTTTGCAGCATCGGCAAATTTCTTCCTAAGCTCAAAGCTGCCGGCGAGCTTCAGTATAGCCTCTGCCATCGCTTCATAGTCTTTCAGCGGAACAAGAAATCCCGTCTCGTTGTCTATTATTATTTCCTCAGGCCCCCCGCATCTTGTTGCAACCAAAGCCGTGCCATAGAACGAAGCCTCAAGGCAAGTCATAGAAAACGACTCCGACTCCGAAAAATTCAACACTATATCCGCTTCTTTCACTCCTTTTTCCACCGTGTCCGCAAAAGCAGTGAATCTCACCACACTTTCTAGTCCCAGCTCTTTCACCCGGTCCTGCAGTTGTTGCTTAAATTCCCTGTTCTTTTGCAAGCCCATATCTCCGCCTGCAAAGGTTAAGCGGATATTAGGGTTCTTTCTGTATGCTATTGCAAATGCTTCCAGTCCGGCATCCTGGCCCTTGCCCCTTATATAGTTTCCCTGGAAGAGAATATCTACTATTTCTTTCTCCTCGTAAACTTTCTGTGGCAATTGTTCCGTTAATTTCACAGGATCATAAATACATATGATATTATTATCCTCGGGCAATTGCTGCAATGCCACATTCGACACCGTAATAACTTTATCGGAATATTTCCGGGCGAATCTCGTCCATATTTTTCTTAGAGCCGCCGGCCTTGACGAAGGCAGAAAGCGCACATAAGTGATCAGCTTACCTTTATAACCTAATCTCTTCAGCATTACGCCTAGCATATTGTAGAAGTCATTCATCTGAACCACATCTATATGCTCTTTCTTTACTATTTTTTTCAGGGCGCTTGCATTTTTTAGCAAAGACGGGAAATACGACAGCAGCGACTTTGCCGACTTGCTTATCTCTACCATCGGCAGCATATACACTTTAAAACCCCTTTCTTCCAGGTATGGCTTCAGCGTACTTTGTGCCGGTAGCACAAAAATAAATGTATGATTTGCAGAGAGCAGTTCCGCTTCGCTCAGCGCGCATTTGAAGGCGCCGGTAAAGGCGATGGAGCTGTCTACTAATAATATCCTCATTTTATTTCGTTTCTATTACTCCCTCCCACTTCCTCATCATCTCATCCAGGGTAAAACGTTGAATCAGTTTGTCGAATTCTTTCGCCTCGGGTCTCCCTTTTTCCAGCCAATATGCCACCTCATCGGCCCACGTATCAAAGCGTTTTTCATCCACCTTATCCAGCATCGGTAGCAGGGAACCTATGCTTGTTCTGTGTGCGGTCTCTACCGGTTTCCCATTCAGCCCCTCTATGTTCAGTATTTCCCTTGGCCCGGTATAGCAGTCGGTACTTACCACTGGTATATTGCATATCACAGCCTCGGCAAGCACATTCGGAAAGCCTTCCCACGACGATGACAGTGCAAACAGTGCGCTGTGCCTGTAAAACTTAAAAGCATTCACCTGGTACCCCATCAGGTAGATATCAGCATCTTTATAAGTCTGGTTGCTGGCCCAGTCACAAACGCTAAGTTCCAGTTGATCTGCCAGGCGCATCAGGTAGTCTTTTAGCTCACCATCTCCCAATATCATCAGCCTTGCCTCGGTCCGTTCCTGTATCTTTTTCAGCATCCTCACCAGGCTGTCCTGTGCTTTCGATACGTGCAGCCTGCCGGAGGTGATGATAACGGGTTTAATAAATAGCTTTTGTTCTTCTCCTGTCAGGGGTTCCATGCTCTTCTCTATGATCTTTTCGTTCTCATAGAAGTTGTAGAGAGTGGTGAGTTTTTCCTGTTTTATTTTAAAGTACTTATTAAGTTCATCAGACAATGCCTGCGATACGCATACTATTTCATCTGCGCGTTGGTACAGGTAGGGCATTAGTATTTTCTTTCGCACCAGGCCCATCCATCCGGAGATTCTCTTGTCAAACACCTTTGTCCCTCTTATGCTGAGTACCGTCTTTTCTGTCCCTTTGCTCATTATGTTGGCATAGTCAGGACCTTCCAGAAAGCTGATCGATACGTCAATATTATTCTCCTTTTTCAGCTGCCTTATTTTCTGTATCCGGTATTTCCAGCCCTTCAGCTTATTGATATAGCTTTTATATACAGGTGGGTCCACGAATACTACTTTCTTGCAGGTTTGGTAGTACTGTGCTCTATCCCTTCCTGAAAGTATGCATAGGATCACATTATATCCCCTTTGTTCCAGGTGATAGCTCAATAGGGAAATAGAGCGTTCTGCGCCGCCCTTTCCTAATTCAGATCCTATGAGTAATACGTTTTTCATTATAGTTTTTCATTCCACCTGTCCCACCACATCATAAAGCTCAGTATGCGCCACATCTTTTCTATGTTGTACTCCTTGTTATGTTCCTTGTTCCATTTGTACTTCTTGTACTCATGCAATATCTCTTCTGTGTTGAACAGTCCTACTTGTTCCAGGCGCTTTCTTTCAAGGTAATGTTCAAACAGCGTATCCATATACTGGCTAAACCACTGGAAGATGGGTATTGAAAACCCTTTCTTTGGCCTGTTAAAGTATTTTTCGGGTATGTACTCACCCAATATCTGTCTTAATATCCACTTGCTTTGCCCATCCCTGTATTTCACGCGCATCGGTATTTTCACCGATAGCTCCACTATCATGTGATCCAGGAAAGGTTCACGTCCTTCTATGCTGTTATACATAGTGGCGCGGTCCATCTTTACCAGCAGGTCGTCAGGCAGGTAGTGTAGAAGCTCATAGTACATCAGTCCTTCCATGTCCTGCGATATCAGGTCTACATTGTTACAGCCCAGGGATGAGTGCTTCAGCATTGAGCTCAGTTCCAGGTTGCTTTGGTTGCTCACGTAGGCGCTGTAGAAGTGCGCCAGGTCACCAGCACTCAGTAGTTCGGCCAGTGCCGCGGTTTTATGCTCGGTGTTTCCGGAGTATACCTTACGTAGCAGCCTGTTTTTATAAGTATAACTTGCTGTTGAGGAGATCGACTTCCTTATTGGTGTCGGTATTTTCCTGAAACGGTTATAGAGGTTCATAGTGTTTGGGTACCTGTCATAGCCCGCAAACATCTCATCGCCACCGTCTCCGGATAGCACCACCTTTATTCCCGCTTTCGCTGCCAGCTTCGAAACTATCGTACTTGGTATGCCCGATGAATCAGAAAACGGCTCATCATATATCTCGTAAAACGATTGCAGGGTGTCATAAGCATCTTCCATATTAAGGATGAACTCAGTATGCTCTGTTCCCAGGTGAGTGGCAACATCCCTGGCTATGTTCGCTTCATTATACCTCGGGTCATCAAAGCCTATAGTAAAGGTATGTATGCCCCCATAGTTTTTTTGCAATATCGAAGTAAGCAGGGAACTGTCTATTCCCCCGCTCAGGAATACGCCCACCGGTACATCGGAGATCATCCGCTTACCAAAGGCGTAGGTCATTGTATCATGCAGATCTCTTTTCCAGTCCTTGTCAGAAAGTATCGGTATCGGTTCTCTTAATATATTATCAAGACTCCAATAGGTTTTAATGTCTGCTTTGCCATCCTTATAATGTAGATAATGGCCCGGCAGCAGCTTTTTAACGTTTTTGAATATCGATCTGTCGCGTGAAATATATCCAAGCCGGAAATACTCATACACGCTTGCATGGTCAGGCGTTTTATCCTTAAGTATAGGTATCAGTGTACGCAATTCACTGCCAAATGCCAGCCCGCTTTCTAATGTGTAATAAAGTGGTTTAATGCCTATCCTGTCGCGGAAGAGGTAAATACTCTGGTCCCTTCGGTCAAACATCGCAAAGGCAAACATGCCTATAAACCGGTTGATGGCATCCGGTCCCCACTGGTGGAAGGCTTTTATAAGTACTTCTGTATCCGAACTGGTCGTGAATGTATATCCCAGTAGTTCCAGCTTCTTCCTTACATCAGGGAAATTGTATAGTTCACCGTTATATACAAGGCTCAGGTATTCAAAATGAAATGGTTGATTGGCTCTGTCCGACAGGTCCAGTATCGAAAGACGGTGATGGGCAAGCGTTACGTCTCCCTCTGTAAACATACCAAAAGCGTCAGGGCCCCGGTGCGCTATAGATTGCGCTCCTGCCTTTATGTCGCTCTTGTTATACTTGCCTATATATCCGCTAATTCCGCACATGGTGTTTTCTTGGGATTTAGTTTTCTAGTTCTATGTTTTTATGCCTGTTCGAGTAGCTTTGTCGTCTTTTCTTAAACAGGTAGGTAAGGATGGGTATTCTGTTATATATCGACCAGGTTATAAACTTCTTTCCCAGTGCCTCTATTCCGTTGCGTGTATAATTGATTTCCGATCCATGATCATAGTTTTCAGTAATGGGCATCGGGTAAATGCAATGTATTATAGGCATTATGTTATTCTCATAGTACACTTCCCATTCATCTGCCCTGCACCGTATCCGGGGAGTATGAAAATCCAGCAGCTTTTTAGCACACGATTGAGTTATTACATATGCTCCTGCCCGCGCCAGGCTGTTTGCATGAGTAGGCTGAGATATAAAGTAGCGTTCTTCACTGTTTGGTACGTGTCCAACACTTTTTATCTTTTTTAATACAACTTTGCTGTCTTTGCGGCCAAAATAAGTGAGCAGGGTTACTGTCTCGTTGCTCACCTGTGGCTGAATAGCATCAAGCAATCTCCACAGTTCTGCTTCAGTTATCCGTATGTCGTCTTCCAATACCAGGGCAAAGGCATCTCCCATTTCCTGCATCATTGCATACACTTTACAGTGCGACAGCATGCAGCCTATTTCGCTCTTGCTGAACGGGTCATCTTCTCTTCCCTCATTGTGTATCGCGTCATCGGTAAGTTGACTGCCATCAACCGCTTTCACTATTTCATAATCGACGCCTAGCTTACGTAGCTGTTCCTCCATCGAAGTTCTCCGGTTCACGCTACGCTCCATATTTATCACATATACCTTCATTCTTGTCTATTCCTTTATCAATTCTGAATAAGTTAGTGAAGCGCTTATTTGGCCATTTTGCAGGTCATATATCCTGTCACAGTATTTCAGCGATGTATAACGGTGTGCAATAATGATTATAGTTAATTGCTCCCTGCCAAGTTGCTGGATAGCGTTAGTTATTTCTTCTTCTGTTTGTGAGTCCAGTGCAGAGGTTGCCTCATCAAATACGAGCACCTCGGCGCCTTTGTAAATAGCTCTCGCTATGGCGATTCTCTGCTTTTGCCCGCCCGATAGGTTGTTGCCTCTTTCGCTCAGCTTCGTGTGTATACCATTGGGTAGCTCATTTACCAGGTTTTCCAAGCTTGCAAGTTTTATCGCACGGTTCATTCGTTTTATATCCACGCTTGCGGCATCTTCGCCTATGGCAATGTTCTCAAGCATGCTGTTGTTCATTATAAATACTTCCTGCCTTACATACCCCACTATATGCCACCAGTCTTCTATATTGTTTTCGCCTAGCGGGGTCTGGTCTATTATTATCCTGCCTTCCGTAGGCCTTAGAAAGCCCAGTATATTGCCTACCAGGGTCGATTTGCCGGCCCCCGACTTACCTATGATGCCTATCTTTTCGCCTTTCCTTATTTGCAGGCTGCAATTGTTCAGCACGTTTTTTTTACCGTTCCCTTCGTAGCTATACGAAACATTTTCAAACGTGATGGTATCATCAAATTCTAATGGGCTTTCAGCGTTCTTTTTCACCTGCTGGTCACTATAAATAAAGTCTCGGTCTTCAAAGATGAACGATGAGGAGTTAATATTATTTACCGCAATCACAAACCTGTTGATGGAGGGTACGCTTCTATAGGCTACAATACCGAAAAGGCTGATAGTAGTAATGATAGCTTCGGTATCCTTTATAAAGTAAATGCCATAAAGCATGATTAGCACCACACAGAAGAAAATGGCCACTTCTATTATTCTTGTAGGGATAAAGAGCATAAAGTCAAGTTTGCCCTGGAAGATGCTGTACTTTTTAGCTGTGTCCTCAAATTTTTTCTTAAAATTATTTTCTGTGCCGGCTATTTTAATGTCTGTGTAGCCAAATATCATCTCCTGGGCACTTTCACGCAGCTTTATTTCGTTACTACTCCGTTCCGTTCCGGCATTTTTTATCATGGTCTTCACTTTCGCATAGAACAAAGCCATTATAGGCACGATCGTTAAAATAAGAAGTACGAAGAGTTGCCAGTTGGTGAGGCAGACGATCACTGCGGTGAGTCCAAAGACAATAGCCTCGTTGATGATAATGATGATAGATATTACCGCATAGCTGCAAAGGCTCACCTGCATACTTGTCAGCTTTTGTACAAGCTCGTTCGATGTGTCCTTTTGTATTTCCAGCAATGATCTTTTATATACATTGGCCAGTACATTCATAGATGAGGTCACAAATAATCCCTCTACAAACCTCACCTGCATTTTATTGATATACAGTCCGAAGAGATTCTTGGCAATAATGAGCACCGTAAACAATAGCACCGACAAAAGCAGCAACTGTTGTTTGTCAAACTGCGATATCATCGGAAGCCGTGTAATTACCGTATTGTAAAAGCTGTCGGAAAGAACAAGGCCAATAACAGGAATAACTGTAAATAGCCCCAGCAGATCAGTAATAGAACTGATGAACGTAAAGAAGACTAATACCCTGAAGCTTTTTCGTTGCTTCGGAGTAAATATTTTATAAACCTTACTAATAGCAGCTATCGGACTGCCCTCTCTTATGTTCATCGCAGTGTTATGGCATTTAAGCTATAAAACCTTGGTAAATATAGCTTTTTGTTCTTATTAAAGGACGGTCAACCCCTTATGGAGCTGACCGCCATTCTTATTTTGTAAAGAATTTGGATAGAGGTTTTTTCTTCCTCTTTTTCGGTTCGTCACCCGTCGGCCCGTATCCTTGCCCATAGCTGTAACCATATCCATACCCGGTGCCATACCCGTAGCCATACTTCTTCTTGTATTCCACGCCATTGAAGATGATCGACGGGCTCTGTACCTTATGGTCTTTATGCAGTACATCAAACATACGCACCTGGTCCTTAATAGTAAATCCTTGGCGAACCACGAACATGTTGATAGTTGCATACTGAGAGAGTATCAGCGCATCCGATACCAGTCCTATTGGCGCAGTATCTATGATGATCACGTCAAACATCTCCTGCAGCTCTTCTATCAGTTCACGGCAGGTAGGTAATACCAGTAGCTCCCCGGGGTTGGGTGGTATAGGGCCGCAATTGGCTATGTACAGGTTTTCATGTACACCCGATGCTTTCAGCACCTGGCTAAGGTCAGAGATGCCGGCGAGGTACCCGCTGATGCCGCCCTCATTGCTCAGGCCCAGGTAAGAGCTGATCTTCGGTTT
>DASPNB010000619.1:0-5642 GCA_035626755.1 Flavipsychrobacter sp. | reverse complement strand
GTGATATAGCTTCAGACGCTTTATTTGTTCTATGTACTTGCCCGGTGCCACCCACCCTACCCTGTAGCCGGGCGCGAGCGTTTTTGATACCGAACCACACCAGAGCACATTTCCCTCCTCATCAAAACTTTTACATGACTTTGGCCTTGTCTTACCAAAGTAAACATCGCCGTAAAGATCGTCTTCTATCAAAGGAACTCCATGAAAAGCCAGCATCTTTACTAGTGCCTCTTTCTGGTCATCGGGCATGCAATACCCGAGCGGATTGCTGAAATTAGGCACCAGGAAGCACGCCTTTACATCATGCTTTTGCAATGCCTTCTTCACATCATCGGGGTCAACACCAACATCGGGATCTGTTGGCAATTCCAGCACTTTAATACCCATGCTATTCGCCAACCTCAGAGTGCCAAAGTATACAGGACTTTCTACAGCTATTGTATCCCCACGCTTTGCCAGCGCCATGAGACAATATGCAACCGCATTCATACAGCCTGCAGTAGTCACAAGGTCATCAGCTTGTAGCCTTCCGCCCCATTGCATTGACCAGCGGGCTATCTGCCTGCGCAGCATTTCATTGCCCTGCAACTGTTCATAGCCGGTACCGCTGGCTGGTAATTCGCGGAGCGATTGCATCATTGATTTATTCAGCTTAGCCAGCGGCAACAGTTCCGGAGAGGGCACACTTAGTGAAAATTGTATGACACCGGGTTTAGAAAAATCATTGTACACCTCAGAGATGATCGCTTCCACATTTTTATTCTTGGTAGTAAGCTGCGGATTGCTTTTCTCTATCTTCTGCGGAAAACGGGAAGGATTGAAACGAACGTAATACCCCGATTGCGGACGCGACTCTATAAGGCCCTTACCTTCCAGGTGGTAGTACGACTGCAAAGCCGTGCTGATACTGATATCGTGCTGCTTGCTGAGTGAGCGTACCGAAGGCAATTTATCGCCGATGTTCAGCACTTTGTCCATTATCTGCTGCTCTATACCCGAAGCTATATGCAGGTACAAATGCTCATTCTTACCTTTTTGTGAAATTTTCATGAACAAAACTGTTATGGTCAAAAATACGAAAATTGTATCTGTTTTGTTTCATATAATCTTCTGAATTTTGTTCTGTAAAATTCAACTACCGTTCAAAGAACACTATGACGAGACAGTCGAAGGCCTATGTAGCACTGGTATATATCTGTATAGTTTGGGGAACGACCTACCTGGCCATAAGAGTGGCCGTGCAATACTACCCGCCCTATCTTTTTGCTGGTGTGCGGCAGGTGATCGCGGGCCTTATACTGCTGGGCATCGGGCTTGCCACTCATAAGGGCAGGGATTACTCCAGACAGAACATGCTGAGGCAAATGCTCATAGGATTCTTACTGCTTACACTTGGTAACGGCTTCGTTACCTGGGGAGAGCAGTACATCCCTTCCGGTGTGGCTGCGCTCATTTGTTCTATGATGCCCATATTCGCTGTTTGTTTTAATCTCTATAGTTCAAAGAACGAACGGGTCAACACTTTGATAGTAGGCGGTCTGTTGCTCGGCCTCGCAGGCGTTGGTCTTATATTCAAAGACAACATTGCCGACCTTGGCAACAAAGGATACCTGCTGGGAATTATCGCCACGCTTATTGCTACCTGCTCCTGGTCTTATGGCAGCATTAAGAGCAAGAAGTATCCGGCGCCAATAAATCCGATGTTCAACTCAGGCCTGCAGTTGTTCTTCGGTGGTGGCTTCATGCTTATTATCAGTCCGTTCGTGGATAACTACAGTAACCTTGCCTGGCACACCGAGGGTATCCTGTATCTTATATACCTGATCATTTTCGGATCAGTAATTGCTTATGCTGCCTACATTTTTGCACTCAGAGAACTTCCTGTAGGGATCACTACCTTATATGCTTATATCAACCCACTGGTAGCGGTGATCATGGGCTATTTTATATTAAGCGAGCCACTGACTATCTATACCGCATTTGCATTCCTCGCCATAGTTGGCGGGGTATACCTGGTAAACAAAGGATACAAGAAGCAACACAAAACGGAAGAGGTACTCAAATTTGAAACAAATCCTGTTAGTGAATCTTAAAAAACCATGCGTATGGAATACACAATTTCAGTGAACACACAGAGCGAAAGAAAGGTAAAGGACACCAAATCCATCCCTTTCGGAGTACAGCCAACGGAACACATGTTCATAGCCGAGTATAAAAACGGCGAATGGCGGAATGCGAGTATAGTTCCTTTTACAGAACTTACCATGAGTCCCTTTGCCTTATGCCTGCATTATGGCCAGACAGTATTTGAGGGCATGAAGGCCTTTATGATGCAGGACGGCAAGGTTAATATCTTCCGTACCGATAAACATTATGATCGTTTTGCAAAGTCACTGGAGCGCATGTGCATGCCTGTGGTACCAAAGGGACTTTTCATGGAGGCCTTGCATCAGCTTGTTCACCTCGATAGCAGTTGGGTACCGGAAGAGGAAGACGGATCACTTTATCTCCGTCCGTTTGTGATCGCTTCCGAGGAGCGCCTGGGTATTAAAGCCGCAGAAGAATATCTTTTCCTTATTGTGTGTACGCCTGCCTATCAATACTACACTCAGCCCCTGAAAGTAAAGGTAGAATCCAGGTATATCCGTGCTGCTGAAGGCGGCACCGGATCTACCAAATGCGGAGGCAACTATGGAGGGGCACTCTACCCCACCAACTTGGCACGCGAGCAGGGTTATGACCAGGTGATATGGACCGATGCCAAAAACCACGAGTATATTGAAGAATCAGGTACTATGAACCTGATGTTTATAATAGACGGAGTGCTTACTACTCCACCACTTTCAGGAACAATACTTGACGGCGTTACGCGTGACTCTATGCTGACGATAGCAAAACAACTGAATATTCCCGTAGATGTTCGTCCCATTAGTTATAAAGAACTAAAAGACGCCTTGCAAAGCGGCAAAAAGATAGAGGCATTTGGCGCAGGTACCGCCGCAGTAATTGCGCCTATTAAGACAATAGGAATGGATGGCGAAGATTACGATTGCTATATAGATGAAGATGCCATTATGTACCAATTGAAATACGAACTTTTCAAAATACGTCGCGGGTTAAGCGAGGATCTGGACAAGTGGAATTATATTATTTGATGCTGACACAAATTGCGCCAAGATCGTAGGATATCTTCTTTGCGCCTTTGCGACTTTGCGGTTAAATTAACTCATGGTAATCTTTTAAATCAGGTAAATCATGGTTCTGACAAGTGCTAAACGCCAATTTCTATACTACAAGACGCTGGGCGAAAAGGCCATGGCGCAGGTAGATGATGCAGGACTGAACTGGCAGTACAATGAGGAAAGCAACAGCATTGCTGTTATTGTAAAGCACCTTTGGGGCAATATGCTCAGCCGCTGGACTGATTTTCTTACTACAGACGGCGAGAAGCCTAGCCGACAGCGCGATGCTGAGTTTCAAAATGATTGGAAGGGGCGTGACTTCATTGTGCAGAAATGGGAAGAGGGCTGGAAATGTCTGTTCGACGCCCTCGATAGTATTACCGATGATGATCTGAACAAGATCATCTATATACGTAATGAAGGACACACCATTCTCGAGGCCATCAACAGGCAGCTGGCACACTACCCCTATCATGTGGGGCAGATCGTATATATTGCCAGGATGCTGAATGACGGTAAGTGGCAAAGCCTCTCGATACCACGAAACAAGTCGAACGATTACAATGCTGACAAGTTTTCACAGGAAAAAGGGATCAGGCATTTTACAGATAGTGAATTAAAGAAGTAAAAAAGCAACAGTCCCTCAAAAATGAGGGACTGTCTTTTTCTATAGTTACCATCTCAAACTCTTATTTGTTCTCCGTCCTTCGCCTTATTATGTAGGCCATTACAAGCCCCAGGCCGGCGCCAAGGATGATGAGGGCAAAATACAATTCAGGGATATCCTCGGTACGCCTGAGGGTACGCTCTACCTTTGCCCCCGTATCATCTAAATAAGGATACTTTTCAAACCATACATGTCTTACCTGCCTGTCAATAAGGAAGGCTATAAGAAGGCCGAGTCCTCCGCCGGCAAATAATAATCCGTACCTGAGGCTCTGGAACGAGGAAGGCTCTGCCTGGGCATGATTCTGGCGGGGATTAATACCCTTTTCTATCAAGGCCATATTCTCCTTGTTGCGCAGGTAATACAGTGCAAATAAAGTAGTACATATGCTGAGCATAGCTACTATCGGGACAAGAATCTCTTCAAGCATGTTTTTCTTTTTTATGTGGTTATTTACGTTTCTACCACTATGACGACGTACAAAGAAAAAAAGTTACAAATTTCTTTTTCAAAAAAATAGTTTGCCCTGCCTGTAACCTATATTTATCCGGAAGCGTCTATTTATAACAGTCAATGGACCAAAGTCTACAAGATCCTGATATTATCCGGCAGGTGCTTAAGGGGCAGAAGCAGGCCTTTTCGGTGCTGGTGGAGCGCTATCAGCATTTTGTTTTTTCTATAGCCCTGAGACATGTGAATAACCGGGAAGAGGCAGAAGAGTTGGCACAAGACGTATTTGTAAAAGCATACCGCTCCCTGGCCGACTATAAAGGTCAGAGTAAATTCAGCACCTGGCTTTATGCTATTACCCATAATACATGTCTTTCTTTTATGAGAAAAAAGAAAGAACAAACCCTGAGCCTGGAAGAAAGGCACGAATGGATTGCAGCAGAGCATACCGATAACAAGACCACCAAAATATTAGTGCAACAGGCCTTACAGCATTTACCGGAAGCAGATGCCGAAATACTGGCGCTTTTCTACCTGGCGGAACAATCACTTGAAGAAACCGGGCAGATACTTGGGTTGAGCCTGAGTAATGTGAAGGTCCGCCTCTTCAGGGCCAGGCAGAAATTAAGGGATATTTTAGAGCAGAAGTATAAAGAAGAATTGAAACATCTGTAAATTACAGTGATATGGAAAGCACGGAAGCGATAGAGATACAATTATGGAGCTATATAGATGGCGACTGCGATGCAGCTGAAAAGCAGCGCATTGCAGAGCTTATCTCTGCAGATCCTGTTTGGAAGCAGAAATATGCGGAACTACTTGCCGTTCATGAAGGTCTTCAGCAAATGGAGGCCGAACATACATCCATGCGTTTTAGCAAAAATGTAATGGAGGCCATTTCACATGTAAAAGTGGCGAAAGCTACCAGTTCCTACATCAACCCATGGGTAATAAGGGGTGTGATCAGCTTCTCGGTCGCACTTATTGTTTGCCTGGTCGGTTATTTACTGTCCAATGTTGAAAGGACAACCGCCTCATCCGGGGAGCATTTTGACTACAGCAGCATTTTTAATAGCAACTTTGTCCTTTGCGTTCTGTTACTCAATACCATTTTGATCGTGGCGATAATTGATACCCTGCTGCGAAGAAAGAAAGCCACCTCTTAGCAGCAATTTCAAAAACTCTGCCGATTCCAAAAATCCCGGTTCAGGCAACCGGCGATTTTTTGCAACTTTTTTTGAAATTTTTGCAATCTTTTTATCATAAAACTGCAAAGAAATTGCATCCTTGTGGACAACAAAATTTGGATTCCCCTACCCTCATTTCGTATCTTTATCATGTTT
>DASPNB010000618.1:0-4702 GCA_035626755.1 Flavipsychrobacter sp. | reverse complement strand
CGCACCGATCGCAGGGAACCATAAGCTGGCCACCTATATCGAAGCGAAGCATAAAAAAGCTGGTTTGCTTGTCGAATGTTACTGTTACCTGGCCCTCAAGTCCTTCAAAGTCCCATTCTCCGTGCTCCCGCATGAACCGATCACCGATATCGAACTGAAATACATGAATGCCGGGTTTTAACCCTTGCCATGCAATCTCGTATTCCCGGTTGTGTTTCATATCCAAACCTCCTTGTCGGGCTTTTTACCATATCCCGTCAAAAAACTTAAAGAACTACCCTAATAATAGGGGGTGCAAAGGTAGTAATTTTTGCTGAATCAGAGCAATTTATTTCTCTTCAGTAAAAATGAATAAAGGACCTGCTCTACCGGCTCGGAGAGATCGACCGGAACCCTGTCTATTCTATACTGGTGGCAGCGGTCTTCTATCATTTGCTGGTAGGCCTTCATCCTCGTAGTATACTGCTCTTTTACCTGCTGGGGTTGCAGCTTTATCTTATCCCCGCTTTCCATATCCACGAACTCATAAGGTCTATTTTCAAAATGGAACGCTAATTCCTGCTTACCCTCCGTAATATGAAATAAAATCACCTCATGTTTGTTGTACCTCAGGTGTTGCATAGCTGAAAACAGTTCCTCAATGTTATCAGCATCGTCTATCATATCGCTAAAAATAACAATAAGAGAACGTTTATGCATTTGTTCAGCTATGCTGTGGAGCGCCGCCGCCGCATTCGTCTGCTTGTTGGGAGCAGCATATTTCAGTGTCCGCTCCAATTCAGAAGTAAGTAACCGGTAATGGCTATGGGCAGACCGGCATTGGGAGAAATAGTGCAGGTTTTCATCAAAAAGAGCCAGGGCTGCCGCATCCAATTGCCGTTTTAATAGTTGCAGAAGGCTTGCGGCGGAGAGGCAGGCAAACTGCAGTTTATTCAGCTTTCTCTCATCCTGCGGGAAGTGCATGGAAGAAGAAGTATCAATCACCAGGCAGCAGCGCAGATTAGTTTCTTCCTCAAAACGTTTAATAAACAGTTTATCTGTACGGCCATAAACCTTCCAGTCAACGTGCCTGAGTGCATCGCCGGGATTGTAGAGGCGGTGTTCCGCAAATTCCACTGAAAAACCATGAAAAGGGCTCTTGTGCAATCCTATTATGAATCCTTCTACCGTCTGCCTGGCTATAAGTTCCAATTGCTCAATCAAGGATTGTCTCGTGATCATGGTATAAAGTTACACCCCAAAGCCCTAAAGGGACTTCTAAATTTTTAAAATGTTTGAAAAAGCCCTTAGGTGGCGCAAGCTTAGCACGAACTTTGCGGTTTTGAAATTTACTATTATCTTCAACCATTCAAAATGATAGGATTCATGAAAGGACGCTTTTCCCTGGTACTTGCTGCCGGATTCTTTATGGTAGTAAGTATGAGTTCCTGCGTACGCGATTATATCTGCCACTGTGAAGTAAAACATTCCGGCTACCCCGGTCTGCCCGACTCGTCATACAGGGAATATCCCATCACCGATAAGAAAGATGCTGCCAAGTCGGCCTGTGAAGCAAGGTCTGACAGCTTTGAACTCAACGGCATCAAAACAATTGAAACCTGTTATTTATTCTAGTCAGGCAGCGGCAGCTATATAGTTTTACAAATAGCCTATTTTTGGTGCCGAATAAAGACTCATGACAGAGACAATTGCCCCGGAAAAGAAAAGTACCGCATTTTACATTAAACGAACTATAGGATTGATACTGCTGCTGGCAATGGCAGCAGTATTTTCGTATTCGGCCTATACTAAGATAGGTACGGGCGAGGGGGTTGATCCTTTTGCATGGACCTTTATAGACATGGGGATTAATAGCCAGCTATGGGCAGGTGTAATAGCCCGTGTGATGGTAGGTATGGAATTCCTGATTGCCGGCCTGCTACTGGCACATATCTTTCTGCGTTCATTTACCTACCCCGCTACTATTACCGTACTCAGCATATTTACGATTTACCTCGTTTTCCAGATTATACTTCATGGCAACACCGGCAACTGCGGTTGCTTTGGCGATGAGCTAAAAATGACTCCGCTTGAAGGTATCCTGAAAAACCTGGCAATGATAGCAGTTGCTATCGCTTTATATTATCTCTACCCCATTAAGCCGTATAAATACCAGGAATGGATCAGCGTGGTTATAGGCATGGTAGCAATAGTTTTACCTTTCATACTGGACCCTATCAATGCCAGCCTGAACCCTACGGCAGTAAAGAAGGATATAGATATGACTGTGCTGTATGAAAAAGAGCAAAAGCCTTCAATAGAACTAAGAAAGGGAAAACACATTGTTGCGTTTATGAGCCTTACCTGTCCTCACTGTAAAAAGGCTGCTAAAAAATTTGCCATAGTACACGAGCAGAACCCGGACATCCCTATCTTCTTCGTTCTGGCGGGGAATCCTAAAAATATGAAGTCATTCTTTGATGAAACGAAATCGAAGAATGTGCCCCACGTACTTTTCCGCGATCCGGAAAATTTTCTGAAGATGGCGGGAAGTGGCGTACCTGCGATATTCTACATCAACAACAGCGTGATAGAGTATGATGCTAACTACTTCCAGTTAGATCCGCAGTTTATGAAAGAGTGGCTGAGGAAGTAGTTGAACAGTTGACTAATTAACTAGGTGATCGGTTAATAGGTCCTCTGTAAATAACAATATCAAAATGCTTGAAGAAAACGATATAGAAGAGATATGGGATGACGAAGGTGAAGAGGAATCTTTGCCTGAGGAAGGTGCGCGCGAAGAGCGCCTGAGATTTACCGTTGACAAACGCCAGGAGCCTGTCAGGATCGATAAGTTCGTAATGGCAAAGCTGGAAGGTGCTACCCGCAACAAAGTGCAGAATGCTATTGATGACGGTTTCATTACCGTAAATGGGGCAACGGTAAAAGCCAATTATAAAATAAGGCCCGGTGATGAAATAGTAGTGTATGAAACCCGCAAGGTAGAAAGCACAGAAGTAGTACCTGAAGAACTTCCACTGAACATTCTATATGAAGATGATGAACTGCTCATCATCAACAAAGTAGCCGGCATGGTGGTGCATCCCGGCTGTGGCAACTACTCCGGCACGCTAGTGAACGGACTGGCCTGGTACCTTAAAAAGGAAGAGATAGATACGGACGAGCTGCCGCGCGTGGGCCTGGTGCACCGTATAGATAAGAACACCAGCGGCCTACTGCTTATAGCTAAGACGCCGAATGCGATGACCGACCTTGCGGCACAATTCAAAAAGCATACAGTACACCGCAGATATATAGCACTCGTTTGGGGGAATGTAGAAGAAGATGAAGGAAGGATAGAGGCGCATATTGGCCGCAACATCCGCTTCAGAAAAATAATGGATGCTTTCCCTGACGGAGAACATGGCAAGGAAGCCATTACCCACTATAAAGTACTGGAACGCTTTAACTATGTAACCCTGGTAGAACTGCGGTTGGAAACAGGCCGCACTCACCAGATACGCGTACATATGAAGCACATAGGCCATCCCCTCTTTAATGATGAAACCTATGGTGGAGACCGCATTGTAAAAGGAACTGTGTTCACCAAGTATAAACAGTTCATCGACAATTGTTTTAAGATACTTCCCCGCCATGCTTTGCATGCAAAAGAATTGGGCTTCAGGCACCCGGCCACAAAGGAACAGGTGATGTTTACTTCTGAGCTTCCTCAGGATATGCATGAGGTTATAGAGAAATGGCGGACTTACATCTCCGGAATGACGCGCGAATTACGGAACAAGCTGGATACGTGATAGTTGACTGGTTGATTAGTTAATCAGTTGCTGAGGTTGCCTATGGCGCCATAAGGACATGTTAAAATTTCACCTATATGGCTGGATAATGAGCGGCTTGTTGAAGTGAAAATGCTATATTTGCATCATTCCATTATTAAAAAATCATTTCAGATGTCAATACTAAATGTTAGTCCCCAGTTACTTCTTTCCATGCCCAGCGGTGGCGAATGGCTTTGGGTCATTCTTGTAGTGATACTATTATTTGGCGGAAAGAAAATACCTGAGCTGGCACGCGGAATTGGTAAAGGCATTCGTGAGTTCAACGACGCAAAAGACGGCATCAAAAATGAAATTGAGGCCGGCATGAAGGAGGATAAGAAGAAAGCTTAGTCCAACTTTACCCCTTAGTTCCGTTACGGAACGACAGTATATTTTAAGAGATAGTGCAGAGAAAAGCTTCCCTTCGGGGTTGCATGTTTTCACCGCTTTAAAAAAACGATAAAAACAATGCAATATAGAAGAGGCCTGTTATTGGTGTCGATGATAGTGAGCAGCTTAGTTGTTCAAGCCCAGGAGTACCAGGGATTTACCATGAAGCCCGGCGCGCGTGTAATAAAAAACGATACAGTCATTAGATCAGCCCGCGAAGAAAGAGCCCCCCTCCTCACCAAAAAAGAAGAAGAAACCTACACTCCACGTACGGGAAAGTACAAATCAGTTCCGCTTGCGGGGCATAAATCATACTTCGGTGATAAGAACGATTATATGATGGGCTATTGCCTGCAGTACATGGAAGCTCACAATCAAACACTGAATGTGGTGAGAGACCGAAGCCAAACCCAGTTTCCGCTGATAGATAACATACTGAGGAAGAACAATATTCCCAAGGAACTAAAATATCTGGCTGTAATAGAATCGGCCCTGAA
>DASPNB010000617.1:0-7680 GCA_035626755.1 Flavipsychrobacter sp. | reverse complement strand
CGTGTCGGCTCTTGACGATAATTTATCCGACATCTTTGTGGCGAAACTGGATGCAAACGCCGATTTTTTATGGGCAATAAGCATGGGTGGTCGCCGGGCTGACCGTCCTCTTTCTATGGCAGTGAATCAAAACGGCTCTGTATACCTTACCGGTTCATTTACCGATACGGCTGACTTTGATCCCGGACCGGGCACCATTAATCTTATGTCAGAAGGATCTAATGATGCCTTTGTTTGTAGGATAGAGCCCGATGGACACTCGGTTTGGGCCGGTGCCTTCAACGGACCGGAAATGCAGAATGGCAACGCCGTAGCTTTGGATACTAATGGCAATATTTATCTCACCGGGAACTTCCGCGGCTCCTGCGATTTTGATCCGAATGCGACCAGCTATGTCTTGAACCCGCAGGGCACTGTTTATGATGCTTTTGTACTTAAACTGAATGAACCGGCTAATCTTAACATTCAACAACCTGCAAACACTACGAAAATGAGCTTGTATCCTAACCCTGCTTCATCAGAAACTACCCTTGTCTCAAACGATGGATTTGCTAACAGTACTATTAGCCTGTTTCAGATGAACGGACGCCTGCTACAGGAATGGACGGGCACAAAGGAGGATGAGCTCTCTATTTCTCTTGCCGGCTACGCCCCCGGCATATACATGCTGGAAATAAGAAAGCCAAATAGTGCAAGGCAATATATTAAGCTTGTAAAAAAATAGATTTAAAAAAATAGTCAAAGTAAAGAGCCCCCGTTAGTACCGGGGGCTTTATAATTCCTTTTAGCTTTTTTATACGGCCCTGTTGGGATCGAAGGCTTCCAGTTCGTTGGCTACAGCTGTGAGGAAGCTGGCACCCAGTGAACCATCTACGATACGGTGATCGTAGCTTAACGACAAATACATCATATGACGTATAGCAATCACATCACCCTGCTCGGTTTCTATCACCATGGGGCGCTTCTTAATGCTGCCCACGGCCAGTATCGCTACCTGCGGTTGGTTGATAATTGGCGTGCCCATCAGGCTGCCGAAGGTGCCAACGTTGGTAACAGTGAATGTACCACCTTGTGTATCGTCAGCTTTCAGCTTGTTGTTACGGGCTGCACCGGCAAGTCCGTTTACATCCTTGCTGAGGCCAAGCAGGTTCTTAGTATCGGCATTCTTTATTACAGGTACTATCAGGTTGCCGCTTGGCAGCGCTGTGGCCATACCTATGTTGATGTCTTTCTTCACTATTATCCTGTCGCCGTCAACGCTGCTGTTGATCATAGGATATTTGCGGATGCAATTCACTATCGCTTCCATAAATATCGGTGTGAAGGTGATCTTCTCTCCGTATTTCCCTTCAAATTCCTTCTTCACTTTATCTCTCCAGCGCACGATGTTTGTCACATCTGCCTCAGTAAAGCTTGTCACGTGAGGAGAAGTAGCCTTGCTGCGCACCATATGGTCAGCTATCAGCTTGCGCATGCGGTCCATCTCTATTATCTCTACGTTGCCACCGGCGCTTACAGCAGGAGCAGCAGCAGGAGCTGCTTGTGGAGCGGAAATTGGTTGAGCGGGAGCCGATTGCTGTGCGGCAGGTTGTGGCGACGGACCAGTATGTACTGCTGCACCATTACTATTGCCTCCGCGATTTGAAATGTAGTTAAGGATATCCTTCTTGGTTACACGGCCTTCATTACCTGTACCGGGTATTGCCTCCAGTTCCGCCATGCCGATGCCTTCTTTACCAGCGATATTTAACACCAGCGGAGAATAGAAACGGTTGCCTCCATCCGGAGCAGCAACAGGTGCTGCTGCCGGCTGAGGCTGCGGTTTTGGTGCAGGTGCAACCTGGGCCACAGGCTCAGGAGCTTGTTGTACAGGGGCTGCAGCAGGTGATGCTGCGCCGCTAGCGGCGCCTACTGTATCTATTTTTGCAATAACGGTACCCACGGGTACTACGTCATTCTCTTTAAAAAGTATCTCTGTTATTACTCCCTCTGCGGTAGATGGCACTTCACTGTCCACTTTATCAGTGGCTATCTCCAGCAAGGTCTCATCCATCTTTACATTGTCTCCGGGTTTCTTGTGCCACTTCAGTACGGTGGCCTCCATAATGCTCTCCCCCATCTTGGGCATTACCAGATCAACAATTGCCATAAATAGTTATTTGTTGTTATTCTTTGTAGCTGCAAAAGTAATCAAATGAAGCCCAAAAGTAAATTTTGCTTTGAGCCACTTCATACCTAAATATCTATAATATCAGCTTGCTATAAATTATCCCTGAAGTCGCGGCGGCGCATCAATTTCAGGTCTTGCAGTACAGCAGCCTTTACGTTGATGGTAAAGTTGTAGTTCTTCTGCGGACCGAAAGGGACGGTCTCCAGGCGCATAGCCCAGCAGTGCAGGTCACGGAATATCTGTATACGGGTTATCTGCAGTTTCTTCTCAATAAAGGAGTAACCGCTCTGGAAGGTCACTTTCCAGCGGGATGTGATATTGAACTCACCACCAAAATTTAAAAAGTGATTCGTCACTTGTATAGTATCTTTTTTTGATGCTGCCAGGTATGAGTTACTTACGTTCAGGGTATAACTGAGGTTAAGCGCCCAGGGGATGTCAAAATCTACATAGTTGGTGTAGTCAGGATTGAAGATAATGCCATCCTTTTGTGAAAACGGCACTTTATTGTCCCTGTTCTTTGGCTTCGACGTGAGCGCCGTGCTCACGCTTATGCCCGCATCCGTAAAGCGCGCAATACCTTCTCCGCGTTCCCATATTGTACTGTATGCATACGACCTGTCGGTAGTTTTATCTATGCCGTATTGCTCAAAATTTGCTCCCGCCGAAATAGATATTTTATCCAGCACATTGGTACGAAACGACATATTGATCGGAGCCCAATTGAATGAATCAGCGGCAAAGTTGTACGAAGAAGTAATGCTGAATCCGTCTATCAAAGTAATATTCCTGAAACCCGAAACAGTATCTTTTTTACTGCGCACCTTCATTTGCAGGTTGTTATTGATACCAAAGCCTATGCGCCTCTGCTCCCCTGCTCCTATTCTACCCACAAAATCCGAGGTCTCAAATCGATATAGGTTGCCAAAAGTGTTGCTATCAGTTTGCGCTTCGTAATAGTAGTTAAAACCACTCTTGCTGAAGTCAGGACGGTATGTAAAATCTACCCTTGGCTCCAGCACGTGCCTTATACCTCTCACAGACCCTTTTTTAAAGAGCTTCATACCATATAAACGGGTACTTAAAGGAACACTGAATTGATAATCCCTTGCCGTAAAGAACCCCCTGCGAAGGGTAGTATCCATCTTATCGGTTGCGGGATTGTATTGCTGCTTTATTTCTTCGGTGAACCAATACTCATTGTAGGGAATGCTGAAAGAAGTATTCAAATACCGAAGTACAGTATAGTTGGCTGAGATAGGAATAGAGTGACTAATGCCATTGGCAAATTTCAGCGTATTTATATCAAACAAGCTGTCGTAGAAGCTGGTTTTGTTTTGTGCGTTGAGTGTATATGTAAAAGATATCTTGTCGAACCAGCGGGGCTTACCTACATAGCTCTTGCTTTGGAAGGGTGCTATATTGGCAACGTTGAAAGCAATGCTCGGCAAAGTTACATTCACCAGTCCATCCAAAGTGTTCTGATTGTGCAGCGCACTCACGGCAAGGCTAAATGGTTTACCCTGCCACGATTTGTTATAGCTAAGGTTCGACATGAACTGGTTGTCTACAATCTGTAAAGGATCGTAACTGGTATTGCTATAGAACGACGAAGTACCTGCTTTTACAGAGGCATTAAAACTCTGGCCCGGTCTTGCCTTAGGATCGGTGCGGTGTGCCCAATTCACCATAAAGTCGCGACTGATCTGGGCGTCCGGTTCGTAACTCTCGCCGGTTTTATTATAGGCATACTGGAATTGGAAATTCCCGTCGTAGTGATATATGTTCTTATAGTTAGTGGCTCCACTGGCCTGCCAGCTACCTTTTGAGAAAAGGTTTAGCTGAGCCAGAAAATCCATTTTGTCACTGATGTGGAAATAGTAGCCGCCATTCAGCAAACCAAGCCCGCGATTCTGCTCCACTGTATAAGTAGGAAGAATAAAACCCGAACGCTGCTTTTCCGATATCGGGAACAAGCCGAAAGGCAGGAACAGCGGGGTAGGTACCCCCTCTATGGCAATGTTAGCCGGACCCGAAGCCGCTACCCTGCCGGGTATCACTTTTATCTTTTTAGCTACGATGCCGAAGTGTGGTGTGTCGAGCGCACAAGTGGTGTAAACATTGTGTAACCCGTATATCGACTGGTCAGGATTACGCTTTATCTGCTGGCTGTGCAGGAAGCCCTCGCCATACTGGGTATTAGCGTTTCTTACTATGGCGCGCTTGCTTACGAAATTGTATTGAAGTGAATCATAAACAATCTTCTCCTGCCCCTGGGTAAAACTAGGTTTGTCTATTATTTTCCCGGCAGTATCAAATAGCGGTGAGGCTGTCACGTTGTTATTGCCCTGGTTATAGGTGATCTGTCCTGCCTCCATCACTTTGTCCTCATAAGTCACTTTAGCCTTACCATAGAGGTAAAATAAGTTACTGTCCAGGTTCATCACTGCAGAATCCCTGGCAGTTGCCACTACCACATTGTCCATTGCATCTTTTGATATACGTATGCCCAGGCGCTCTTCCAGGCTCTTCGGCGGGCGTGCAGTTGAATCGGGCGGGTTTCCCAGGGTATCTACAGAGGTGAAATCGGCAACAGTTAAGGTAGTGTCGGGCCTTATGGAAAGACTGTCATTGGAGGATCTTTGTCTCAGCTGTGCATTAGCAGAAAAGCTAATAAAAATAAAAATGACCGCCAGAAAACAATAAAGGCGGTGATTACATGCGTTTTTTGGGATAATTTTACCGCACAGGCTCATGAATGGGCACAAAAATAGTTATTTGCTTGCAGCTTTGATTATTTTGTATTTTTAAGCAGTATTTATCCTTGTATAACAGTATGCGTACCAAAGTTTTAGTTTTCCTACTATTATTCTGTCTCAGCCCTGCCATACTTTTTGCAAACGGCAAAAAGGTAAGAAAAATTGTACTTGACGCCGGACACGGCGGAAAGGACATTGGCGCCCGCGGTAAGATATCTACGGAAAAGGAGCTGACCCTTGATGTGGTACTACTGCTCGGGAAAATGATCCGCGAGAACCTGCCTGATGTAGATGTGATTTATACCCGCACTACAGATACCTATCCCAGCCTGGTAGAAAGACACGAAATTGCCAATCAAAATGGTGGCGACCTTTTCATTTCTGTACACGTCAACTCTACGGCGGGCCGCACCCAACGCATAAAGGTGGGTACCAAAACAGTGAAGAGGGGCAAAAAAAGAGTAAAGGTACCGGTGTATAAAACCATCCACCATAGAGAAACGACCACTACCGGCACCGAAACCTATGTGCTCGGGCTGCACCGCAATTCTGAAAAGGAAAACGCCATTGGTGAATACAACGACAACGTGACAGATGAAGCAGGTATGCTGAACATGAACGATCCACAGACAGCCATTATCATTGCCCAATACTCCCAGGCTTACCTGAGCCGCAGCGTTACCCTGGGCAATAAGATCCAGCAGGCCTTCCTGAACCAGGGCCGTCGCGACCTGGGCGTAAAGCAAAAAGGACTCGAGGTTTTAGCGGGTAGTGCCATGCCCGGAGTGCTGGTTGAAATAGGGTTTATCAACAACCCTGACGAGGAAGAATACCTCAATACACAGCAGGGGCAAAAAGAGGTGGCCAATGCCATCCTGAAAGGGATTATGGCATACAAAGCAGACGCCGAAAAATAAACCTGCAATTAATGCCGGGCCTTTCGGGGCGGGGTTTCCATAAAAATCGGAACGATTATTGAGGTTTTTCTGCTTGAAACTCTTGCACTTAAAATTGTTTTATTTATCTTCAAGCTCTAATTTTAATCTTGTGCTGCCGATGAAAACCTGTTTAAAGGCTATTGTACTCAGCGCGCTGAGCGCCATAGTTGTGTTTACAGGACTTACAATATCTTCCTGCGATCCTGACAAATGTAAGGCTATCACCTGCGCATACGGTGGCGTTTGCGACGGCGGCCAATGTACCTGTGCCACAGGCTACGAGGGCAACCAATGCGAGAAAATAACACGTGATAAGTTCACAGGCACCTGGAGCGTTACCGAAAAA
Source organism: Flavipsychrobacter sp. (assembly GCA_035626755.1). Taxonomy (GTDB): domain Bacteria; phylum Bacteroidota; class Bacteroidia; order Chitinophagales; family Chitinophagaceae; genus MKUN01. Next base: position 1,467 of record DASPNB010000617.1, on the reverse strand, counting down.
GGCACCCTTACCAATCCTGCATTGTATACGCTTAAGATCAAGGATGGTGGTGCAGTTCACGAGGTTGCTATTGAGAATTTTTATAATCTGTTCCCGTCAGGCGTTGAAGTATACGCCTATGTGAGCAACGATACACTCTACATTCCCCGCCAGGAGCAGTTCCACAGAACTGTTGAAGGCCGCGGCTACCTTCAGCCGAATGTGAACGAAGAGGAAGATGCGAGTATAGAAATGCATTACTACGTAGCTGACTCGGCCACTCACAAGGTGAATGACTACGGTTGGGACGAGGGTCAGCCCTCCTTATGGGACAAGCAGCTGTAAGCTTTTTTTATCCAGGTTTTTTATTGATTTTCCTTACTATTTCGGAATGGAATTTGCTGTAATATTATAGCGGCAGCTTTGCTTTTTGTTTTGTTTCGTATATCTTTAAGCTTTGGAAAACATTTATTCTTACAGATGAGTCACCGTCTTAAAACTATTGTTCTTTCGGCTCTCGGCGCCATACTGGTGATGGGTAGTCTCACATATACCTCTTGCAGGCAGCGCGATAAGTGCCGCGAAATAACCTGTGCCTTTAGCGGTACTTGCGTGGAGGGCAAATGCTATTGCGCTACAGGCTATGAAGGCACCCAGTGCGAAAAACTCATAAGGGCGAAGTTCACCGGCCCGTGGACCGTTCTGGAAAGCGGCACACTCAGTCTCACAGAAGAATATCCGTTGGACATCTTTGAAGGTGGCGGAACCGATAGTGTAAGGATTCAGAATTTCAATAACAGGTTCAATGAGGATGTGATGGGTTATGTATCAGATGATACACTTTACATTTACCTCCAAAAAGTGGAAAATTCTTACGTAGAGGGCCGCGGCTATCTCTACCCAAGCAAATACTACCAGGAACACTCAGACCTGATAGTTCACTACTACGTATTTGATACCATCACCAACAAGACTAATGACTTTGGCTGGGATCATGGTAAAGCATCTGAGTGGGTAAAATAATTAAAGCAACAACCTACAATACGAAGAAGGCCTCCGCTACGCAGGGGTCTTTTTTATGCGCTAAATATTTTTTTGGCACTTAAATTGTCATACCGGTTATATATTTACAAAACAATTGATAAAGCTAAAAAAGCAGTTTATGAAAAGAATTTTCCTTTTAACATTGATCCTGGGTCTTTTCGGCTTCACAGCCCGGGCCCAAAAAGTAAACGAGAAAGTACAAATAAGCCACAATGGAAGCTGGTACGATGGTAAAATACTGAAAGTAGATGGTGATAAGTATTTCATCACCTACGATGGCTGGAGTGAAGACTGGAACGAATGGGTAACAGTAGACAAACTGAAAGGGTTTGCCACCCAGGCGCCGCTCACTAAGTTCAATGTAGGCGACAAGGTAGAAGTAGAATACGGAATGGTGCCCGAACCGGCAGAAGTAGTGGAGGTGGGTGAGAACAAGTACAAGAT
>DASPNB010000616.1:0-6054 GCA_035626755.1 Flavipsychrobacter sp. | reverse complement strand
ATAGGGAGTAAATCATGTTAGCAGCCATATTCTGATTCGAAGAAAAATCCAAGAAGTAGTCAAGACCAGCCTGATAGGTCTGATTTGGCCGATGATATGGGAAGGTATGAAGATCGAGAATTTTTGAAAATCCATGGTTTTTGCTTAGTTCAATCTGTTTGTTGTTGATAGGGTCAGAGTTGACCTGTCCTAGGCTATTGTGTGCGGTAATCTTTATTCTCTTAAAGGAGTCCATCACACCCACGACTATGGCCTGACCTTCCTGTATTAACTCTGCCTGGTAGTAGAGGTCGGTAGAGTCATTGTAAAATATCCAGCTATCGCCGGTGTGGGCCTGGGTTTTAATGACGATGGTGTCATTCCAGATATTATCGAAAAGCCAGGTGCCATCCGGTTGTTTGATTATTTTTTTTCCAAGCCAGCTGCCACCATTCGAGTCAAGCATGATCTGGGTTTGAGTAGTGTAGTTTCCTCTTAGTGAACGGTAAGGATAGTATAGCATATCAGGACCGGAGGGCGATATCGAGTCGATCCTCATTCCGCGGAGGTAGCCTTCAGCGTTGACGAAATACCGGGTAGTGCCGGGTGTGATGGGGCTGAAGTTTTGAGCGGATGCAACTGAGGCGATTAAAACAAGTGCTATAGACAGGAGGTTTCTCATGAGCTTAATGTTGGATGAGGATTGAGGTGTTGGTTGATTGGCCTTCGGTGTTTGTGGTTCGCAGATTGTAGATGCCGGGAACAAGGTTTGCTGTGGAGATGGTGATAGTCTCGTTTTTACCTTGAATATTTGCTACCTGCTGGCCGTATATATTTGAAAGAGATAAATAAAGTTGGTTTTGGTTGGGGTTTTTGATGAAGAGAGTTTGGTTGGAGGGGTTAGGGTAGACGTCAAATTTGTAAGTGGTGCTTTCTAATCTCTCCAAGTTTACCGGATCTGCCAAATAGCCGCAGGGTTGGCCATTTTTTCGAGAGTAAACCATCCAGTCAGCCTGTGAATCGCCTACGTCCAGACTAAAGCACTCGGCATAGTCTATGAGGCCCAACCCTTTCTTATAGTGGTACCAAAAACCGCAGTTGCCGTAGGTTGGGAAGAAAATAAAATTGTCTTTAAGTACATATTTGGCGCTCAAATGGCACCTAGCTGCGTCAAGGGGATAATAGTAATAGACATATCCCTGATTGGATTCTTCCGGCATCTTATACATAGCAAATGCGGGGGCATTTGTGGCAGTGTATGTACTGATTATACTAGAGTAGTTCCACCCATACTGATTAATGAGTTTCTTGTTCGTCCTAATGGTGTATTCAATTTGATTACTGCTGACGATATTTTTAGACATAACGGTGTCGATCCATTCTTTGTCAAAAAAGCCTACTTCCCAACCTTTTTTTCCAAATGCATCACCAATCTCGTAGTCATATATTTCAATTTGAGTAGGGACTGTAAACTCAATCAAACTGAAAATATACTTTGATGTATTTGTGGGTGGATTAATATCCAGCAAACGGTCTATGCTATCTTGGTAAGGCTGGCCTGGAGCATGAGCAGGAAAAGTGAATAAATCCATGGTTTGTACAAGACCGTGATTTTTGCTGAGAATAATTTGCTTGTTGTCCAGTGGATCAGAGGTTAATGGTTGGGAGGCGTCGAATGCGTTTATTGTGATTGTTTTTATTGAATCTAATGACCCAAGGACAGTCATTGTGTCGATAGAGGTAAGGGTAGCCAGATAATAGATGCTTGTTGCGTCATCATACATTGTCCATGTATCATTCAATAGGGCTTGTGAGCGAATGACAACGGTGTCATTCCAAAGGTTATCGAAATAGAAGGTGTCACCAGGCAGTCGCGTCACGTGTTTTCCCAACCAACTGCCGCCATCATTATTTAATGTCTGATAATAGTTTCTTGGAGAGCGGAAGGGGTGATATACCTGTGCAGGACCAATGGTTGTTACTGAGTCAATCCTCATTCCACGCAGGTAGCCGCCAGCATTTATGAAAAAGCGATCAGTGCCGGGTGTAAACGGATTATAATCCTGCCCGAAGGATGTAAATGGCAGGACAACAAAAGATAGAAGTAGTATAGGATGCTTCATAGGCTATAAATGCATTATAAATTTAATGAATTTATTTCATATTCAAGCAGAAAATTGATTGATCGTTCTTTCGAGGGTAGCGGCGTCGACAACTCCGGATTGGCGCCATTTGATCTCGCCTTTGCGGAAAAGGATGAAGGTTGGGACGCCTGCTATCTGAAAGTGCTCGGCGGCGGGCCGGTTTTTATCGATGTCGATTTTGATGATGGTTACTTTGTCGCCCATGTTTTGTTTTAGCTGCTGCAGGATGGGGGCCATTGCTTTGCAGGGGCCGCACCAGGTGGCTGTGAAGTCGACGAGGACTAGTTGGTCGGATTGGATGAGTTGCTGGAAGGTGGTTGCCATGTTATTGGGTGTATAAATATTGTTCCGCCGTTGGGGTAGGTTGAGAGAAATGGACTGGCCGCTGTACGGACATCCCCCGGCCGCTACGCACAAGGCCTGCGCACCGGCCACCCCCTTCGCTCACGCACAGTAGCTACGCGGCAAGGGGGATATTGTGTGAGGGCCCAGGATTACAAATAGGGTGTTGAGCGAGCGGCCTGGTCGCTGAGTTTCCCTCCTCTGTCTTTGTCGGCAAGCGACAAAGCCTGTCTCCTCCCTGCCAGGAGGAGAGTTGTGTTTGTTTGGAGCCTGTAATTATTCTATGCTGAATTTGAGGGTTTGTTTTTGGGTTTTGTTTCGGGTGGTAATGTGGTAGATGCCGGGGGTAAGAGTGAGTTGGATCTTTTCTGCAGTGGCTTTGGCGGAGTAGAATTTTTGCCCGGTGGTAGTGTAGATGTCAACCTGATCATTTGCTGTGAGGCCGGATATTGTCATTTTGCCCTGACCTTCTGATATTGCTATGAGAGAGGTGCCGTTGCCGTTTAAGCCTGCTACAGAAACGGGGCTTAAGTTGATTGTGTCTGTAACTGTTTCAGAAAGACAGGAATTAGAAGAAGTTAGTTTTACTACGTATTGTCCGTAGTTGGCGTAGGTATGAGGTGGTGGCGTGGTAGCGGCGCTGGTATTCAGATCGCCGAAATCCCAGGCGTAGGAGCTAGCTCTTTCTGAATTGTTTGCAAGTGTTATCGTTTTGTCGTTGATCGAAAGGTTGAAACCGGCGAACACATAGCTGCCATGTTGCTGCCAGTTTTCGAGGCTGTCCAGTACTACGTGGGTTGCAATGTCCTGGAGTTTGGTTGCCGTTGTATCGGGAAGAGTAGAGTAGTACGTACTGAGATTAGGAGCACGATGGAAGATAGATGCGTATAGTACGCAGGCCTCCAGATAAGAACCTGCCATGACGGGGTGTGAGTTATCGCCGCTGTACAGCTCAATATAAGGATATGTATCGCGCGTTTTTTTCCAGGCAGCGCCTACGGGAGCTACGTTGGCATTGTTGTTGACTGCCATTTCCATATAGCTTTCACGGAGACGACCCTGCATACCAGCATAGGTGCAAACGACGGGGTAACCGCCGCAGTTCAGAGGATCGCCATTCTTGTAACCCCAGGTCATCATGAACATAGTTTCGCTGCAAGCATAGTTGTCGTGCACGAGGCTATCTAAAATGTGTGCGTAAGGATAAACGTCCGTTTCTACCTGAGCCGGCGGAAACGAAGGACGCTGGCTTTGCTCCTGTATGATAACGATGTCCCAGTTTTGAGAGTAAATTTTACTGATGGTAGCAGCATCAGTGCTGTGTGCCTGGAGGGTATAGCCGCCCGGGGTATTCTGATCATAGATCAAGGTGTCGCCAATGGAGGTGGCCAGTTGGCCAAGAATAGCCGGCATGTTGTTGGTAAAAATGTAGCTATTGCCAATGAAGAGCACTTTGCGGGTGCGTGCATTTGCAGAGAGTCCGATAGCAAGAAGTATGATGAGTAGCAATTGTTTTTTCATAAGACAAATTTAGGGGATTGGTGGGTATTAATTTTTGGTTGAAGATTAAGCTCTGAACGGAAGCTATGTTGCTGACAAAGTTTGTTTGTTTGGAGCAGTATTGGGCGAGCGGCTCAGTCGCTGTGTTTCCCTCCTCTGTCTTTGCCGGCAAGCGACAAAGCCTGTCTCCTCCCTGCCAGGAGGAGAGTTTTAGAAACGGTACAGAAGCAATGTGTTTGGATGGGTGGGGACAAAGGCTAATTTTGCGGTATGTCGGTAGAAGAAGTGGAAATACTGGATAAGTTCAGGGAACTGCTGGATAGAGGTGATAAACCTGCGCTAAAGGCCTACCTGGACGAGCAAAATATAAGTGCGGTGGCGGAGCTGATAGGCGAGGCACCTGATGAACAGTCGCTTATTATCAGCTCCTTATCGGTGCACAGGGCAGCGAGCACCTTTAAAATACTGGACTTTGGTACACAGAAGGAACTGATAAGAGACCTGCCGCCCTATAAAACAGCTGAACTGCTGAATGAACTGCCTGCGGATGACCGTACATCGCTGCTGGAAGAACTACCGAGCGAGGTGGTGAAAGAACTGATACGCCTGCTACACCCTGAAGAGCGAAGAATAACACTGGAGTTGCTGGGATATAAGGAGGGCAGCGTGGGCAGGCTGATGACGCCGGACTATATAGCAGTATTCAGAGACTGGACGGTGCAGGAAGTACTGGACCATATAAGGACCTTTGGTAAGGATAGTGAAACGATAGATGTGGTGTATGTGATAGATGACAGCGGGCGACTGGTGGATGATATAAGAATAAGGGAGTTTCTGCTGGCTGATACGGGCAGGAAAGTATCGGAGCTGATAGACGGGCGATACATAGCGCTGAACGTGAAAGATGAGCAGAACATGGCCAATGAAGTGTTTAAGATGAACAACAGGGTGGCCCTGCCCGTGGTAGACGACAAAAATATATTGCTTGGTATCATTACCATAGATGATATACTCTGGGTAGCCAGTGAAGAATTCAGTGAAGACATGCAGCTGATAGGTGGTACCGAGGCCCTGAACGAGCCTTACCTGGATGTATCGATCATGAAGATGTTTAAAAAGAGGGTGGGTTGGCTGATCATCCTCTTCCTGGGAGAGCTGTTGACGGCTAGTGCGATGGGATACTTTGAAGATGAACTGGCAAAGGCTGTAGTACTGGCGCTGTTCGTACCGCTTATTATATCGAGCGGGGGCAATAGCGGGTCGCAGGCGGCTACGCTTATCATACAAGCGCTGGCAGTGGGTGATGTGGCGCTTAGAGATTGGTGGAGAGTGATGAGGAGGGAAATAGTATCGGGGCTAATGCTGGGAGGAGTATTGGGACTTTTAGGCTTCCTGAGAGTAGGCGTGTGGGGAGCATTTACCGGTAACTATGGTGAACACGCCCTGCTGCTGGGGCTGGCAGTTGGTATTACGCTGCTGGGAGTGGTACTGTGGGGGACATTGTCGGGATCGATGCTGCCGTTATTACTGAAAAGATTGGGTGCTGATCCCGCGGTATCATCGGCACCATTTATTGCCACGTTGGTGGATGTGACGGGACTACTGATCTATTTTTCGGTGGCCTTTGCGCTGCTTAGTGGTTTGATGCTTTAAAAGATTTGAGGTTATGCAGAAAGAAATTAGTTGGGCGGACTTTGAAAAGGTGGAGATAAGAACGGGGACAATAGTGAGCGCTGAGATGCTTGAGGGTGCGAAGAAACCTGCGTATAAACTGGCCATTGATTTTGGCGAATACGGGGTGAAGAAGTCGTCGGCGCAGATAACGAAGCTGTATTCTGTGGAACAACTAACAGGTATGCAGGTAGTAGCCGTTGTCAACTTTCCGCCCAGGCAGATTGGCAAGTTTATGAGCGAATGCCTTGTGTTGGGGGCTGTTGATGACGATACGGTCAGCCTACTGACGCCGAGTGTAACGCTTAAAAACGGATTGCGAATTGCTTAGGGGTGTGCGATGAAATAATATTCCGAATTTTTGTCGTAGATATTTCTGAACTGCTCTATAGAAAGAGCGGGTTTGCTACTTAGCCAG
>DASPNB010000615.1:0-6035 GCA_035626755.1 Flavipsychrobacter sp. | reverse complement strand
CTGACCAACATAGACCTGAACGGCTTCTTCAAGACCTTTATTAAATCTGGGGCCGACATGGCCGTTGCGACTGCACACTATCATGTAGATGTGCCTTATGGTATATTAGAAGTGGACGGAGAAAACAGGGTGAACTCACTTAAAGAAAAGCCGCGATATACTTATTACTCAAATGCAGGCATTTATCTCATAAAAAAGGAATTGCTTTCTCTGGTTCCGGAGAATGAATTCTACAATGTGACCGACCTGATGGACAGGTTGATATCCGCCGATAAGAAATTGGTTTCCTACCCGATTCTCGGCTACTGGCTTGACATCGGTAAGCATGAAGACTACCGCAAAGCCCAGGAAGACATCAAGTATTTTTCCCTTTAAAACACAGTTTTAAATTCTAAAAAAAGTGATACCGCTTATAGCAATGTAAGCGTATTTACACTATTTTGGTAAGCACAGATATATATCCATTTCCATACACAACTAAGAAAAACACACAACTAATAATGAGCGAGAACCAAACATGTATCACAGTATTGGGCCTGGGATATGTAGGCCTTCCACTGGCAGTAGAGTTTGCCAAACATTTCAAAGTTATAGGTTTTGATATCAATGGACCGCGCATAGCCGATCTGCAGGCTGGTAATGACCATACCCTGGAGGTAAGCTCAGAGCAACTGAAAGAAGTAATACAGCCCGGCGTGCCGAGCGGGAAGGGTCTGTATTGCACTAATAAACTGGAAGACATACAGGGTTGCAACTATTACATAGTAACCGTACCAACACCTGTAGATAAAAATAACAGGCCCGACCTGACACCGTTATACAAGGCAAGCGAGACTGTGGGCAAGGTGCTGAAGAAAGGCGATATAGTGGTGTACGAATCGACAGTATACCCCGGCGTAACGGAGGATGAATGTGTGCCTGTGCTGGAAAGAGTATCAGGACTGAAATTTAACGTCGACTTTTTCTGCGGTTACTCTCCGGAACGCATTAACCCGGGCGACAAAAATCACACTGTAACCAAAATCAAGAAGGTGACTTCAGGATCTACAGATGAGGTGGCGGAAAAAGTAGATGCTCTTTACCGTTCCGTGATAGTTGCGGGCACTCATAAGGCAAGCAGCATAAAAGTAGCTGAAGCAGCAAAAGTGATAGAAAATGCCCAGCGCGACATCAATATCGCGTTCGTGAACGAACTGGCCAAGATATTCAACCGACTGGGCATTGATACCCATGAAGTATTGGCCGCTTCAGCGACTAAATGGAATTTCCTTCCTTTTAAGCCCGGCCTGGTGGGTGGGCACTGCATTGGGGTAGATCCTTACTACCTGGCACAGAAAGCACAGGAGGCGGGCTATCATCCTGAAATAATATTAGCAGGACGCCGTCTGAACGACGGTATGGGTCAGTATATAGCTAATGAGATAGTGAAGCTAATGATAAAGAATGACCGCACAATAAAAAATGCGGATGTGCTGCTACTGGGAATAACGTTTAAGGAAAATTGTCCTGATGTGCGTAACACTAGGGTGGTGGATATCATCCGGGAGTTAAAGTCTTACGATATAAACCTGACGGTTTACGATCCCTGGGCTAAGCCTGAAGAGGTACACCATGAGTATGGCATCAATACCGTAACGGAACTGCCCAAAGACTGCCAGTACGATGCGGTGGTGCTGGCAGTAGCGCATAACGAGTTCGTGGACACCGACTGGAAGCGATGCGTAAGAGAGGGCGGAATAATATATGACGTAAAAGGCTGCCTGGCAAAAGACAAAGTGCACGCGAGGCTGTAGCGAAATGGATATTTTGGAGGATATGCCACCCGTAAAACCGGGTGGCATATTTGTTTTTTGAATAAGTTTTTGAAAGCCAAATAGATGCCTATTTGCTATATTAATGCCCTAAATTTGCGGACTAATTAAAAATCGCCTGGGCCAGAGCCCACGGAAAATTGTACAATGTCAACTGTCAACTTAGGACTAATAGGATATGGCTACTGGGGACCTAACCTGGTAAGAAATTTTTACGCGGTGAACGGCTGCAATGTAAAAATGGTAGTAGATGCCAGGCAGGAACGCCTTAACCTTGTGAGCAAGAACTATCCTACTATACAATGCAGCACTAATGCCGATGATATACTGAACAACCCCGAGATAGATGCCGTAGTAATAGCTACCCCGGTATTTGCCCACTATACTTTGGCAAAAAGGGCCCTTGAGAACGGCAAGAACGTCCTGGTAGAAAAGCCGATGACAGCATCGGTGCAGGAAGCTGAAGAACTGATAGAACTGGCTGAGAAAAAAGGCCTGCTGCTGATGGTGGACCATACCTTCCTTTACACCGGAGCAGTGCGGAAGATAAAAGAACTGGTTGACAACGGAACGATAGGCCGCGTGCAATATATAGATTCAACGCGCATCAACCTGGGGCTGTTCCAACCGGATATTAATGTACTCTGGGATCTGGCTCCGCATGATATATCAATACTAAACTACCTGGTAGATCAAAGGCCCGTAAGTGTGAACGCTACAGGTGTGACTCATACGGGCAATGAAATAGAGAATATTGCCTACCTGACACTGAACTATGCGGATGGCTTTATTGCCCACTTCAATTGCTCATGGACCTCTCCTGTAAAGATCAGGATGATGATGATAGGCGGAGATAAAAAAATGGTGGTATACAACGATATAGAGCCAACAGAAAAGGTGAAGATATACGATACCGGGTACGAGCATAAAACGGACGAGGACAAAAAGAGAATACTTGTAGACTATCGCGCAGGTGACGTCTTTGTGCCGAAGCTGAATACTACTGAAGCATTGGCCGATATGGCTAAGGATTTTATCACCTGTATCGTAGAGAAAAAAACTCCTGTTTCTAATAACAGGATAGGCCTGGACGTGGTGAAAATACTGGAAGCTTCGAACGAATCGATCAAGAATAAGGGTAAAGAAGTTGCAATAAAATAATCAATGGAAGTAATAACTGTAAACAACGATAAACAAAGCCTGAACAATGTAAAAGTCGGGAAGGATGTAAGGATATTCAATTTTGTGAATGCCTATGGCTGCAGCATAGATGATGGCAGTAAGGTAGGAGCCTTTGTAGAGATACAAAAGGGTGCAACTATCGGCAAAAACTGCAAAATATCCAGTCACACATTTATTTGCGAGGGTGTGCACATTGCTGACAATGTTTTCATAGGTCATAACGTTACTTTTATCAACGACCGTTTTCCCCGTGCCACCAATGAGGACGGATCTATACAGACAGAAGCTGACTGGAAGTGTGAGGAGACTTTTATAGACGAAGATGCTTCCCTGGGGTCAAGTGTAACAGTCCTCTGCGGATTGCGGGTAGGCAAGCGTGCCATAGTAGGCGCCGGATCGGTAGTGACGAAAAATGTACCTGAAAAGGCTGTGGTTGCGGGAAACCCTGCCCGAATTATTAAATACCTAGACTAAGATTTTTTGAACATGTCTGATACTATAGCGATGAATAAGATACCTTGCCTGGACCTTAAGGGCCAGCACAAGCAGATAAAGGCCGAAATATTTGAAGCTTTTGAAAAAGTGTATGAGAACACAGCCTTCTCAGGCGGACCTTTTGTGGAAGAGTTTGAAAAAGGATTTTCAAGCTACTGTGGCACAAAGTATGCCATAGGGGTCAACAATGGTACAACCGCCCTGCAATTGGCTATGCTGGCTTTGGGCATAGGTGTGGGTGACGAAGTGATCGTACCTGCGAATACTTTTATTGCTACTGCCTGGGGTGTATCGCACGTTGGTGCTACGCCGGTGTTTGTGGACTGTACTTCTGATACCTGGGAGCTGGATGTGACCAAAATAGAAGAGAAGATAACAGCTAAGACAAAGGCCATAATAGGTGTACATCTGTATGGCCAGCCATTTGATATGGATGCCGTGGAAGCCATTTGCAAGAAGCACAACCTGTATATGGTTGAAGATGCTGCACAGGCACAAGGTGCGCGCTACAAGGGTATAACAGTAGGTGGTCGCGGTGAAATGGCTTGCTTCAGCTTCTATCCGGGTAAAAACCTCGGTGCTTGCGGTGAAGCAGGGGGTATCACTACCAACAACGAAGCCTATACAAAGCATCTGCAAAGCCTGCGCAATCATGGTTGCACAGTTCGTTACTATCACGACGAAATAGGTTATAACATGCGTATGGGTGGCCTGGAAGGGGCATCGCTGAGCGTGAAACTGAAATACCTGGAAGGCTGGAACAACCGCCGCCGCGAAATAGCTAAGCGTTACCATGCAGAAATAAATAATCCTAAGGTAAAGCTGCAGGTTAGACCGGAGTGGGCTGACTCTATCTACCACCTGTTCGTAGTTACAACAGATGACAGGGACGGAATGATCAAATTCCTGAATGGCGAGAACGTATTCCCCGCGCTGCATTACCCGGTGCCTTGTCACCTGCAGAAGGCATACGCTCACCTGAACTACAAGGAAGGTGACTGTCCCAATTCAGAATACCTGGCCGCACATTGCCTGTCTCTGCCGATGTATGCAGAGCTGACCGATGAAGAAGTAAGCCATGTGATAGCTGCGGTAAACAAATACTAGTTTAAGGATGTCAATATGGAAAGGCGGGCGCAGTGCCCGCCTTTTTCATGTGTTGAGATTAAAAGTAGGGTTAAATAAAAGAGGCGCTCATTGAGCGCCCTTTGCTTTTTCCTGCCTATTATTCTGTAATTATTCTACTATGCCGCATGCTCATCTTTCAAACTATTGCTTATTCCTTCTCTTCTTCTCTTTACCCAGGCCTTGAACTTGAAGCTTTGCAGCATCAGCACAGGTACCAGGATAAGTGTAAGAAAGGTGGCGAAGGCAAGACCGTATATCATGGTCCAGGCCAGCGGAGCCCAGAAGTCCGCACTATCACCACCTATATAAATATTAGGATCGAACTCAGTCAGTAGGGTCGCAAAGTCGATATTCATACCCAATGCCAGCGGGATAAGACCGAGTATGGCCGCAGTTGCCGTAAGTAACACAGGTGTCATACGAGTACGTCCCGCCTCTACTATTGCTTCGTATGGCTCCATTCCCTCCTTGAGCATCAGGTCCATAAACTCTACGAGCAGTATACCATTCCGCACCACTATACCTGCCAGGGCAACGATACCTATACCGCTGATGGCGATGGAGAATGGGGTTTTGAACAGGGCTACCCCCATAATAACGCCAATAAGACTAAATAATACTTCGCTAAGAATGATCACTGTTCTGCTGAACGAGTTGAACTGCATTACCAGCAACAGGAATATCAAAGCAATAGATGCAAGGAAAGCATTCCCCAGGAAGCCCATCGTTTCTTCCTGCTCCTCCTGCTGACCACCCATCTTAATATTGATACCTGCCGGCGCATGGAATGCATCCAGTTCGGTTTGCACCTTGGCAACTACTTCATTCGGGTTAAAACCGGTAAGTACATTTGACGAAAGTGTAATAATACGTTTCTGGTCCTTGCGCTTGATACCGCCGTAAGTAGTTGCGTAACGCACTTCGGCAAAGGCACTCACCGGCACCTGCCTTACAAGTCCACCCATACCCATATCACGGAAGATAACCGGCATGTTGCGAACAGCATTGATGTCTTCACGCTGTTCCTTCTTCAGGCGGAGCGTAATAGGATAGTCGTCATTTGCATCCCGGAAACGTGATATTTCCTTGCCGAATACTGCGGTACGTAACCCCCCTACCACCTGGCCTGTAGTGATACTTTCGTTGTTCATGCGTTCACGGTCCAGGTCGAAGACGATCTCAGGGTTTTTAGCCTGGAAGTCTGCACGTAATTCTTCCACGCCTGCCACATTCTTTGATGCCAGGTATCTCTTCAGCTTGTCGGAGGTAGAGACCAGCGAATCAAGGTTATCTCCAGTAATTTCTATTACGACAGGCTTAGGCAATGGTGGTCCACCACTTTCCTTATCAACCGTTACCTCTGCACCCGGCACGCCTTTGATGGCCGCGCGTATTTTTTCAAGATACTCTGATGAAGAC
>DASPNB010000614.1:0-2123 GCA_035626755.1 Flavipsychrobacter sp. | reverse complement strand
AAAAACGGCAACTTTATTATTATGCTTCCCTTATCTCATCCATACACCTTAATACAAATACAAAATGGTGACCAGGCCACAGAGATATATGGCAGCCCGGGCGATAAACTTGTAATGAATGTTGATGCCTCAGATTTTGACAATACCTTGAAGTATGAAGGTGTCGGGATGAAGCCATCGGTTGCCAACTTTATGGCAAAACATATGCTTAAGCATGGCTTCGTCAATAATTTTCACAGGGAAGCCCAGCAACTGGCCGGTAAAACTCCGGCTGAATATGAACTGGCATTGGATACCCTGGTAGATAAAGAAATAGATTTCCTGGTAGATAACAGCACAGGTCTGCCGCAATCGTTTATTGAGTTCTGGAATGCATATTATGAATACAGCAAGTATAATAATATGTTGATGTATCCGTTCATGCATGAAATAATTAAGAATAAAACTTATGACATAGGTGACATTCCTAAAGAAAATTACTCTGTTGCTATAAAAACACCCGCAAAATTTAATGACGCTTTCCTGCATATCCTGCCCTACAGGAACTATGTAGATGATTATTACATGCAGATGCAGGATGCAGAAGCAGTCAATGGCAAACCGCAGGCAGAGAGCCAGGATGTACGCGGAGATAAAATGCTGGAGCTGGCCCGTAAGCACATGCCGGCAGCAACCAAAGAATACGTATTTGCCAACTATATAGCTTCTATGGTAAAACATGTTCCCATGGCCAGGATCGAACAATTGTACAATACGTTTACAAGCCGGTATGAGAAGAGCATATATTCGGATTACCTGAAAGACCTCATAAATAAGAAAAAACGATTGAGCCCGGGTGCACCGGCTATAGATTTTACAGTAGCAGACGCCGATGGGAAAAAAATAAAATTGTCTGACCTGAAAGGCAAAGTAGTATATATAGATTTCTGGGCCAGCTGGTGCGGACCATGCAAGGCGCAGTTCCCTCATACTAAAAAGATAAAAGAGCACTTCGCCGGAAAAGACGTTGTGTTTGTATATGTTTCGATAGATGAAGATGAAAAAGCATGGGCAGCGGCGAAGGAAAAACACGAGCTGACCGGCCTGCACACCAGGATAAATGGCTGGGAGGCGAAGTTGGCTGAAGAATATGGAGTGAGAGGCGTTCCTTCTTACTTCCTGGTAGACAGGGATGGCAATTTTGCTACCGACGATACACCCAGGCCCAGTAACGGCGAAAAGCTGATAGAAGCGATTGAAGCATTGCTGTAATCTGCGAGTAATATTATTAATGTTAACGTAACAGGTATTTAATCCTGGGATTATACTAAATGTGTCCCTTTGTATAGCTGCATAGGCTATCTAACACCATACGTAATGGCAAAAAGGGAAGTAGATATTGTCGTCCTTTCAGACACTCACCTGGGGACATACGGCTGCCACGCAAAAGAATTGCTGCAATACTTAAAAAGCATCAAACCTAAAGCTGTAGTGCTCAATGGCGACATTATAGACATCTGGCAATTCAGCAAAAGATACTGGCCGGCCACCCATATGATGGTGATAAAACACCTGGTAGGGTGGATAGCCAAAGACGTTCCGGTATGTTATATTCCCGGCAATCACGATGAAATGCTGAGACGTTTCAAAGGCTTCCAGCTCGGCTCACTGAAAATCACCAATAAACTTTCGCTAAAGATAAATGGCGCAAAAGTGTGGGTATTTCACAGAGATGTCTTTGACGTGATGATGCAGCACAGCAAATGGCTGGCCAGGTTAGGCGCAGTAGACTATGACACGTTGATACTTATCAACCGCCTGGTAAATTTATCTCAACCTCTTGGAGTATAGTTATTTTCCCTTGAAGGCAGGTTTACGCTTTTCCAGGAATGCGTTGACACCTTCTACGAAATCTTCTGTATTACCTGCTTCTACCTGTATCTGTTTTTCAAGGTTCAGTTGCTGTTCCAGGTTGTTACCGTACGATTGGTTTAAGAGGCGCTTGGTGAGGCCAATGCCTTTAGTAGGCATAGATGCTAATGTTTGCGCCAATTGTTTGCTTTCCTGTTCAAAACTCTCATCGGAATAAACTTTATACAGCATACCCATAACAGCGGCATCATCGGCCATGATCTTGTCGCCCA
>DASPNB010000613.1:0-3455 GCA_035626755.1 Flavipsychrobacter sp. | reverse complement strand
ATGTAACATTTACAGCTACTGCGGCAAATGCCGGCAATAACCCTAAATACCAATGGAAACGCAACGGGCAAGACGTGCAGGGAGCAACGGGGGCGGTATGGAGCGCGAATACTTTGAATGATAACGACAGCGTCAGTGTGGAAATAGTAAGCAATTATAAATGCCCTCAGCCCGCCGGTGCTGCAAGCAACGGCATAGTGGTGAAAGTACTGGCTACCGTCGGCGGTTTAAAAGGTGTAGGCGAATTAACTCTTTATCCTAATCCCAACAATGGAAAATTCATACTGAAAGGGAAAATACCATCAGGCGAGGCATTACGTATAGAAATCGTCAACGCACTGGGCCAGGCGATATATAATGATAACATAATAAGCCTGGGCATTATTAACAAAGAAATAAACTTGCCTGACATAGCTGCGGGAATCTACCTGCTACGGTTACAAAGCGAAAACGACGTCAGTTCGATACGGTTTAGCGTGAAGTAATCATGCATGGAATATTTCCAGGAATTGACGTTTTTTTCTCTTCGCAATACCTATGACAGCCCCTTCGGCCATCGTCACATATCCGCCATTACCTTTGTGGTAATTCTGGATAAAACGCAGGTTGATAACGTAGGAGTGATGCGCCCTGAAAAACTGTTCCTGGGGCAGGATATTTTCATATTCCTTCAAGGGCTTTGAACTCAGGTATTTATTGCCTCCTGTACAGAAGAATTCGGTATAGGTCCCTTTAGCTTCCAGGTAAATGATCCGTTCCATATCAATAAAACGCAGCCCCTCACTGTCTGGTATCGCTATTTTTCCCGGATTCGCATTGTTTTGCCTGTTACCTCTTAACAAAGCCATTGCAGTGTCCATGTTTCGTTTCCCAATAATCCTGTCCGAAGCTTTTTTGACGGCAGATTGCAATTCGAAAATATTGACAGGCTTGAGAATGTAGTCGGTTGCATTGGCTTTTATTGCCTGCAAAGCATATTCGTTATATGCTGTGATAAAAATTACCTCCGGGGCTTCGTCTTCCAAACTACCCAGCACGTCAAATCCCGTTCCATCGGGCATAGCTATGTCGAGAAAGATAAGATCAGGATCCCGTTCCTGGATCAATTCTATGCCGTTAGCTACATTGCACGCTTCCCCTTCCACTTTTACGCCTTCGCAATATTTTGATACCAATGCCGACAAAATGTTACGGCTTTGAAGTTCGTCGTCGATAATTACCGCTTTTATCATATGCTAAGTTTTCCCAGTAAATGTTACAGGAATGATTATTTCGACCTTTGTGCCGGTAAGTGGCAACTGCTTGTCGGTAATAAGAATCTGTATTTCTTTGTCCTCAATAAAATTATAGGTCTTTACACGTTCTTCAATCAGTTGCATTCCCCGGGAAATATGCCCTTTGTTTCGCCTCGCCTGGATCTTTTTGGCTGTCTCCCGGCCCACGCCATCATCGTCTATCGTGCATTTCAGCAATGAAGCGATCGGTTGTGTAAAATGTATAGTTAGTTTCCCTTTCAGTGTTTTATGTACCAGCCCATGGTTAATTGCATTTTCTGCGAAAGGTTGCACCAGCATTGACGGAATCAGGATCTCCCCTTTCATTATCTCCGGGTCAACCCTTAATTCGTATTCGAACTTATCGTCGAAACGCAGTTTCTCAAGTGAAAGATAAAGATCAAGCTGCTCTAACTCAGCTTCCAGGGTTACATACCTGTTCTTCGACGATTCCAGGAAGAACCGCATTAGCCTGGCAAACCTGGTGAGGTAGTCATTGGCAGCCAACTCATTACTGTGCACCACGAACTTTTGTATCGAATTCAGGGCATTAAAAATAAAATGAGGATTCATCTGCGCCTGCAATGCTTTTAGTTCCAGCTCCGCTATTTGCTTTTCGATTTTGTTGCGCTCACGTTCTTTCCGCACGACTGACCTGGTTTTATAATACACAGCCCAACCGATACCAGATAGCAAAACTAACACAGCGAGAAACTGCACAAGCGGGCGCTGCCATATAGCCGGTTGTATGTAAAAGCCCAAAACGGCAGGCCGGTCATTCCATGCGAGGCCATCTCCACTTCCCTCGACTATAAAGCGATAGTTGCCGGGAGAAAGATTTGTGTAAGTAGCCCAGGGCTGGCTGTTGTCCCGGTAATTCCATTTATCGTCAAAGCCCTCAAGCCTGTACCTGTATTTATGTCTTAAAGGCTTCGTAAAGTCAAGTACAGCAAATCCGATATTGATAAAATTCTGTTGGCGGGTAAGCTGAAGCAAAGATCGTCCATACAATGCAGCCGAGGAATCAGCACCCGCAATGCGTAGTGAAGTTATCCTTACAGGAGCGGAGCGGACATCCTTAGGAACAACTTTATCGGGGTGAAAACCGATAATCCCCATTTTACTTCCGAAAAGGAATTCGCCCTTCGAGGTTTTGATCAGGGCCTTAAAGTTGAAATCATTAGCAGCCAGGCCATCGTCCTCACTGAAAAACACGGTATTCCCCGTTACAGGATTATATTTATACAAGCCGTCTATCGAACCTACCCAAAGGTTACCGATACTGTCGAAGCCCATTGAGGCTATAATGTTTACAGGAAAACGTTCATGTCGTTTACCGGATCGCCTGTCTGCAGCGATTTCGAACAAGCCTTCTCCGGTCGTTCCCACAAACAGCTTGCCTTGTTCATCCTCAACTATATTCCATACATGTTCAGCCTGTTTATCTTTGAAAGGGAATTTCCTAAACTTCAGATGCTCTACAGCTTCGGGATTAAGCACTTCGCTAAGGCCGTCATTGGTACCCAGCCATATTGTCCCGCGGCTATCCTCCACAATCGTCCATACACAGTTATCGTTTAAAGCGCTGTCATCGCCTTTTATTGGGATATACTGGTAGAGTTTCTTTGTTGATGCTTTAAGTATATACAATCCGCCGAGGCGGGTTCCCAGCCATAGGTTACCTTTTCTATCCTCATAAAGCGTCCATATTTCTAGTACCGTATTCGGAATGTGCCTGGGCAAATAAGGGATAAGACAAGCATTCTTTTTGTCCAGCAGATAAAGACCGGTAGAGCCTCCAAACAACATAGCGCCGTTCCGGAGACAATGTATGACATTGATTATGTAACCGTATGTCCTAATGCCATCCGACATCAGAGCAGGATAGGTAGTAAGGTCATATTTTTTCGTGCTATAGTCGAAATGCAGTTTATTGACCGCGCTTCCGCGAAAACCCACCCATAGGTTATCCTGTTTGTCGATAAATAATGAACGCACGTAATTGTCGGTAAGTCTGGCTGAAACGTGATTGGCCGCATACTTTTTAAACTGGTACTTCTTCCTGTCAATTTTATACAGTCCTGAATTCGTACCAAGCCATAAAATGCCTGACTTATCTCCCATAACTGAATTGACCACTTCATTTTTATTATACCATTCATTTTCGCTTATGGTAAGACT
>DASPNB010000612.1:0-4000 GCA_035626755.1 Flavipsychrobacter sp. | reverse complement strand
AGTCCGCATCCCAATTTCGCAGCTGTGCCCCGGCAAGTGTAAACCACCGCTGTTTATCGGGGTGTATTTGTGTATAATAAGTAAATGCCGGAACAGATCCATGGGAAATATTAACCTGTTCACCTCTTACTGAATTGTCTTTCATCAACTGCATCGCCCAAGTTATCTCTTCGTTGTAAAAAGGCTGCCGCAGCAATTTCCTTTCTACATGCATTAGTCCGAATAACAATGCTAACCCTCCCAACACATACTTCAGGAAAGCCGGCCTCAGGCTCATCAATACATCAATTGCATAGGCGATCACCACCAGGAACATGGGCATCATAAACAACGCGACCCTGGGTATAAGCGAAAATTCATTAACAGCGCTTGCTACCAACGTAAAAAAAATCGGCAAAACCACCAGTAAGCCTTTTCGGGTATTCTTGTATATGAGCAGAATGCTACCAAGCCCCAGCAGGCTGTAGTTAAATAATTTTGCCATAGCATGGTAGCCGCTGGAAAGACTTATTAGTTCTGTAATTACATACCAGTTATGCTCAAATTCACGGGCAGTAGTAGGTGTAGCTACCAAAAAGAAATTAGCGTGGTAGTTTTGCAGGTACTGGGAATGCGCCTGGTCGCGCAAAAGAAGTATATAATAGAGCCCAAACTCCACGATCCAGATCCCGGCTACCAATGCAAACGGGACGATCTTACTATATTTCTTCGATTCCCAGCATTGCCAGAAATAGTAACCGCCAACTCCCGCCAGTGCAAATACAGAGGGCATTGCGCTAATAATAGCCAGCGAACCTATCAGCAACCAGTTCAGTACGAATTTTTTAGTCTCAGTTTCAGTTAGGCTTATCCTCAGCGCCCCATATATCACCAGCAGCACCACCAGCGCATCCGACATATATTGCTTTACTTCAGTGGAATACCTGATGAAAAAGAACCCTCCTGCGAAGAGCATCAGGGGGTACCATATTATTCTCAGCTGAACATATTCTTTCAGCACCAGCATAAGCATGATCAACACACCAAAACTGCAAACCAATGGATATGACTTCAGCGCATACTCACTGAAGCCGAAAAGAATAGTGGTCAGCTTCTCCACCCATAAAAAGAAAATAGGTGCATACTGCTCATAGCTGAGTGGTTTAGTCAATGCACCGAAATCACGTTCATATAGGTTGCGCGCTATATTAGCTTCATCTATGATGAGGTTGCGGTTTTGCAGCCAAACGATGAGCCTGATAACCACGCCGAAAAGAATAACAGCTATGGCCAGTAAATAGAGCAACCGCTCACTCCTATTTAAGGATTTATAATAACTCATTGCAGTACTTCTTTAATACGCTAATTCCTTGTAAATATTATAAATTGCATCCATTCGCAAAAGAAATCGAGGAAATAAATAAATAGTATGTCTGTTAAACAGCTTAAAAATTACGCTGAGGGAAAATGGATCGCAGCAAAGGACGGAGATCAGCTTTTTAATGCCATTACCGGCGATGCGATATATACCGCTTCCAGCCAGGGATTGGATTTCGGTGCTATGATGAACTATGCACGCAAAGTCGGCGGCCCTGCCCTGCGAAAACTTACTTTCCATCAACGTGGCCGTATGCTTAAGGCACTGGCTATGTACCTGATGGAGCGCAAAGACTACTTCTACCAGATAAGCTCATATACAGGCGCTACCAAAGTCGATTCATGGATAGATATTGAAGGCGGCATCGGTAACTTATTTGCTAATGCCAGCCTGCGCCGCCAGTTGCCTGACGAGCGCTTCTATGTTGACGGTGAGGCAGCGAAACTTTCTAAGAACGGCACTTTCATTGGCCATCACATCATGGTTCCCCGTGAAGGTGTAGCCATCCATATTAATGCTTTCAACTTCCCCGTATGGGGCATGCTGGAAAAGATAGCTGTAAACCTCCTGGCAGGCGTACCGGCAATAGTAAAGCCTGCAACGCTTACCTCATATCTCACAGAAGCTGTTTTTGAAGAGATCATTAAATCCGGCATTCTGCCTGAAGGTTCTTTGCAGTTGATCTGCGGTTCTGCCCGCGGCATCCTCGATCATATCGAAAACGGCGACGTGGTTACCTTCACCGGTTCCGCCTCTACTGGCCAGCAACTGAAAGCCCATCCGCGCATTGTTTCTGAAGCAGTTCCTTTTAACCTGGAAGCTGATTCGCTCAACTGCTGCGTACTCGGTCCTGACGTAAAGACTGATATGCCCGAGTTCGACATCTTCATAAAAGAAGTAGCGCGGGAGATCACAACCAAAGCCGGTCAAAAATGTACTGCAATACGCCGCATCATCGTTCCTGCCGATAAAGTAGAGGATGTTCAGATAGCTCTTGGTAAGAGGCTAAAGGGAACAACCATAGGCGATCCTTCGGTTGAAGGCGTTCGCATGGGTCCGTTGGCGGGCATTTCCCAACGTGAGGAAGTACATGAAAAAGTAATGCAACTGGCTAAGTCCCAGCAGATAGTGATCGGCGACCTGGAAAATTTTGAAGTTGTAGGTGCCGATAAGAAAAAAGGCGCATTCTTTGCTCCGCTTGTGTTCCTGAATACCGATCCATTCAACAATACCGACTGCCACAATATAGAAGCCTTCGGCCCTGTCTCTACCATGATCCCATACAATGGACTGGATGAAGCTATAGAACTGGCCCGGATGGGTAAAGGCTCACTTGTATGCTCGCTCATCACTCAGAATGACGACATCGCCCGCGATTTCGTCCTCGGTGCAGCAAGCATGCACGGGCGTATCCTTATTCTTAATAACGATTGCGCCAAAGAAAGTACGGGCCACGGCTCACCAATGCCTTTGCTGGTTCATGGCGGTCCCGGCCGCGCAGGTGGCGGCGAAGAGATGGGTGGCAAACGCGGCGTACTCCATTACCTGCAGCGCACAGCTATACAAGGCTCTCCAACTACCATTGGCCGTGTAACTAATGTGTACCAGCAAGGTGGAAAACAGAACGAAACCGAGGTTCACCCCTTCCGCAAGCATTTCGAAGACTTGCAGATAGGCGATACTGTTATCACTCACAAACACACAGTTAGCGAAACGGACATCACCAACTTTGCCAACGTCAGCGGTGATAACTTCTATGCCCATATGGATGCCACCTCCCTGGAAGGCACCATTTTCGAAGGCCGGGTAGCACACGGCTACTTTGTGCTGTCAAAAGCAGCAGGTCTCTTTGTTGACCCGAAGAAAGGTCCGGTACTGCTCAACTACGGCATTGACGAAGCCCGCTTCACCAAACCTGTTTATCCGGGCATGACTATAGGTGTAAAGCTTACGGTAAAAGAAAAAGTAGACCAGGAAAAACGAACAGAGGACGACATAGCCAAAGGCATCGTAAAATGGCTCGTAGATGTCTACGATGAAACAGGAGAAACGGTAGCGATTGCCACCATCCTTACTATGGTGAAGAAAAGAAACCAGGACTAATGGTCAAGTTCCTTGCCATAGTCCTTGCACTGTGCTTTATCCCCTTTATCATTATCTCCAAAGCCCGGCAGCTGAGGGACGAGAAACAGGCCAGGGTACGCTATTTCATCTTTGTATTTGTAGTCATACTGCTGATATTGGCGCTGATTAGAACGATATAAAAAAAGCCCCCGCTAAAAGACGGCGCTTTTTTACCTCTTTTTCACATTAAATCAGATATTTGCAAAAAGAACATTCCCAATGCAGCACCCTGACGGATATGTAAGAGCCGACGTAGAACACGGAATTGCTACCATAGAATTTTATCATCCTGCAAGTAACTCTTTACCGGGACATATACTTGGCGACCTCGCCAAAACGATCAACGATATCGGTATTGAGGAGAAAGTGAAGGTGATCGTACTGAAAAGCCATGGCGACAGGGCTTTTTGTGCAGGCGCCTCTTTTGATGAACTGGTAGCTATCAGCAATGAGGACCAGGGAAAAGTATTCTTCAGTGGTTTCGCAAATGTGATCAATGCGATGCGCAAATGCCATAAG
>DASPNB010000611.1:0-3230 GCA_035626755.1 Flavipsychrobacter sp. | reverse complement strand
GGTGTCTATCCTGTGCGTCACCCATACTTTTGGAGCTACAGCCAGGCCTTCTACGTTGTTGTAAAGCACCATACCGCCGAGTAACGAATTGGTGGTAATAGTAGTTTTATACTCTTTGGCGGCATGGTAAAATCCACCAATGATAAAATCTGCAACATCAAATTTATTGCGCATCCTTCTCATCGAATCCCTGTACTCCGGTGAAGAGATCACCGCGTGTACGCTGTCACGTTTATGATAGTCTGCGCGTTCATCCTCTTCCAGCGGAACAGAACGTGCGGTTTGCCAGTATGATGTATCTTTTTCATTGGCTTCAGAGAGGTAAGAGCTGATGACTTTGTTCTCAAACAAGCTGTCGGGCATAGGTTGGTTTATCTTCTGGTTATCATACACGGCCATAAAATTTATGGAAATGCCAAAGCCCAGGAATTTCAGCGTTACATACTGTACCTGGCTTTTTATTATCCAGGTGTCCTTTTGCAGGGGGATATATGTTTGTTCTATCTTCAAGGTATCCAGCATCTCCAGGCCGGACTTCTTTGTCAATATCATATCCAGGCTATGTATCGCCCAGTCATCTTCAATGATATAAATTGTGCCGCGGAATAAAGGCTCGTATTCCCGCCTGGGCATTACTGATATCTTATTGACAGTGTACCCGTCCTGCCTGAATTCTCCTTCGTACTTGTACCTGTAGTACGTTAAGGCGCCATCGCTGATGGGTGAGATAAAACCGCGTTCGTTAATGCCCCACAACGGGTTGACATTGTTGTTGTAGAACGAAACCACGGGAGGCACCTGTGACATGCCTACGCCATTAGGATTGCCGCTTTCCCGTACCGAACGGATAATGGTCCGTTCGCGTTTGCCGTCAGTATAATAATCCGCTTCCTGCTCGCTCAGGTATATTACACCAAGTTTGGTCGAGTCGGCCCCGCCGCCACCGGCATCCTTGATTTCTTCTTCCGGGATATCTATACCGAATATCTTATCCGGCATTGAACTGTTCCGGCCCACTGCTTTCATGTAAATAGACGTCTGGAATTCCTGCACTTGTTCCTGGTGAAATTTGCGTTTTCTGATCGTCTTGCGTATGATGGCATAAGCGGGGTCCTCAGCATTCGCGGTTATCACGACATCTTTCATCTGGAGAGTCTGCTCTTTAAGCGAAAAATTGTGAACAATTTCCTCATTACCCTTAACGGTTATTTTATAGGTTGTTTGCTGAAATCCAATGTATTGACAAAGCACATTGTAAGTGCCTGGCTGTAAAGTAAGACTGTATTCCGCATCGGCGTTTGCCGCTGTACCTATTGTAGAGCCTTTTATATAGACCGTGGCATAGGGTAGTGGTTCTCCTTTGTCATCTGTTACTCTTCCCTTGAGTGTACCGGCGTATGTTGAATAGGAAATAAATAAACAGGCTAAGGCAGCGGCCAGGTAGCAATATTTCAGCATGAGTGTGTTTGTCTTTTACGGTATATCGGTTAATGCGTCTGAATGTTACAAGTATCAGAACAACCCGTTTATCTGTGCATCCACCCGTCGCAATACTTCTGCCAGATCCTCGTCCTTTGAGGTAAAGTCAAGGTTCTCAATATCAATAACGAGTAATTGGCCGTCTTCGTATTTATCTATCCACTTATTGTAGTATTCATTCAGGCGTTTTAAGTAGTCCAGCCTTATGTTCTCTTCGTATTCCCGTCCGCGTTTCTGTATCTGGTCTACCAGCTTGGGTATCGATGCCTTCAGGTATATCAGCAGGTCGGGCGGTTGCACCAGGTTTACCAGCGAGTGGAACAGCGACATATAATTCTCAAAATCCCTTTTGTTCATCAGGCCCATATCATACAGGTTGGGCGCAAAGATGTAGGCGTCTTCATATATCGTCCTGTCCTGAATTACTATTTCCTTACCGTTTCTTATGGTCTCCAGGTTTTTCAGGCGGCTGTTCAGGAAGTACACCTGCAGGTTGAACGACCAGCGATGCATATCCTCATAAAAATCCACCAGGTAGGGGTTATGGTCTATATCTTCAAAATTGGGCGTCCATTTATAGTGTTTGGCAAGTACAGAGGTCAGCGTTGTTTTTCCCGCGCCGATATTGCCGGCTACAGCTATATGCTTCAGTGCCTTTTTCTTTGCCATGTTTCCTCTTTATGTATTCGGATTATGTTTTGGCATTGCCGGAATACCCGTAACGCGAAACCTTAAAATACAATTTTTATTCAATTTCAAATACCCCGCAGGTGATAACCTGGGGCAATCAGTAATAATTGATGCCGATCAGTTTCCTGGCTTCAGCAATTGTTGCCGATGCACTAACGCGCGCTTTTTCGGCGCCCTCTTTTAGTATCTTCTTTATCTTGTTCTCGTCGGCCTGCAGTTCTTTAGCACGCTCCCTGATAGGCGCTATAAACTGTACCATGTCTTCCGCCAGTTGTTTCTTCATATCGCCGTAACGGATAGTACATTCGTTGAACGCTTTTTTGTAATTATCCGTAGCGTCAGCAGGAGAAACAAGCTCCATAAGCAGGAACAGGTTTCGGATGTACTCGGGCATCTCGCTGTTCCGCTCAGTTGGTCCGGAATCTGTCTTAGCCTTCATCACTTTTTTGCGAATAGCATCATCTTCGTCCGCCAGGTAAAGTGTTGCATTTTCATTTTCGCTTTTGCTCATTTTACCTGTTCCGTCCAGGCTGGGCACTTTTATTAGCTCATTGCTGAAATTGAAAGGGTAGGGCTCGGGGAAAAGCTCTCCGTAGCGGCCGTTGAACCTGTTGACAAAGTTCCTTGCCATTTCCACATGTTGCTCCTGGTCCTTGCCAACAGGCACTTTTATGGCTTTATGTATAATAATATCGGCTGTCATCAGCACGGGATAGGTGAGCAGGCCGGCATTCACATTCTGCGGCTGCTGCCTCACTTTGTCTTTAAAAGTTGGTACTTTCTCCAGTTCGCCTTTATATGCCAGCATGTTCAGCATCAGGTACAGCTCGGGTATTTCCGGCAGGTCGCTTTGTGCATACAGTGCTACTTTTTCCGGGTCGAGGCCACAGGCGACATTTTCTGCTACTACCCTGTGCACGTTGGCGCGCAGGTCTTTAGGGTCCGGATGGGTTGTGAGCGAATGGTAATCAGCCACGAAAAAATAGCAGTTATATTCGTTCTGCATCTTTACGTAGTTACGCATAGCCCCGAAGTAATTTCCCAAATGCAAAAAACCGGTA
>DASPNB010000610.1:0-14448 GCA_035626755.1 Flavipsychrobacter sp. | reverse complement strand
CTACAGGTGGTTCTATCGCTTCACCTTTCTCCGGTACCGCATACTCTACCCTGACTGCAACAGACCAGAACCTGATCACCAACGGTACTTATGGTTCTAACCAGCTGTTCTCTATACAGTACAAGGCGGAGCCTGGCTTTATATACCCTGCAGGCACTTATACTACTTCAGTAGTGTACACTGCCACTCAACAATAGGATCTTTTTTACTCTTATAATAATTCAGGGTCCCGCTAACCAGCGGGACCCTGAATTATTACATAAACTGCTAAACTGAGCCGCCCCGTAAAGCGCGGCTATTTTGCTATATTTGCCTGCCCCTTCTCCGGGCCTATTCATATGCGAAGTATTTTCATTAAAGAACTCAATTCCTTTTTCAGTTCTATTGTAGGCTACGTGGTTTTGCTCGTTTTCCTCGGTATCTGCGGCGTAGTCCTTTGGGTGTTCAACAATAATATCCTCGACTATGGCTATGCCACTATGGACCGCTTCTTCGAGGTAGCCTCCTGGTTGCTGATATTTCTGATACCAGCCATCACTATGCGCACATTCCCCGATGAGTTTCGCGGTGGCACCATAGAATGGCTTTCTACCAAGCCTTTGTCTGACTTGGATATCATCCTCGGCAAGTACTTTGCTTCCGTGGTGCTGGTGGCTTTTGCTATCCTGCCCACCCTGGTATATGTATATACAATAGACAACCTTTCGGTGGTTCAGAACAACCTGGATACCGGCGGCATCATTGGCTCTTATCTCGGCCTCTTTTTGTCGGCCTGTGCTTTTGTAGCTATTGGCGTATTCTGCTCTTCGCTTACCAACAACCAGATCGTGGGCTTCCTTCTGGCGCTTTTTGCCAATGGCTGGCTTTACTGGGGCTTCGATGCCCTGAGCCTTATACCGCAGTTCACTGGCAGTATCGACTACTACCTCAGCATGATAGGTATGTCTTTTCACTACGAGTCTATAAGCCGGGGCGTTATCGATACCCGCGACGTCATTTATTTTTTATCGCTTATTATCCTTTTCATCGCTCTTACTCGTCTTTCACTCAACCGCCGTACATGGGATACGGCAAGGCAAGGCTAAGGCACAGGCTTTATGGCAACTACGACACCAACGACACCGCCGAATAAAAGAAAATCGCAGCAAACGCAGGCTACTATACGCATTGTGATACTGTCGGCTATACTTATCTGCATTAACATACTGGCTACTCAGATCCACTACGGTCTTGACCTTACCAGGGAAAAACGTTTTACCCTTTCCCCCGCTACTAAAAGAATGCTCTCCAGCCTGGACGACGTGGTAACAGTGGAGGTCTTTCTGAAAGGTAAGTTCCCGGCCGGTATCCAACGACTCTCAGATGAAACAGCCGAGAAGCTGAATAACTTCAACAATTACAGCAATAAAAAGATCATCTACACTTTCGTTGATCCTGTTGAAGGAAAAAATGATGATGAAAAGGCAGAGATATATCGCCAGTTCATGATGAAAGGAATGTCCCCCCGCCAGCTGAATGTGAATACTGAGGAGGAGGGCCGTTCCGAGAAAATATTTTTCCCTTATGCACTTGTGCACTACAAAGGAAATGAAATGCCCGTTACCCTTCTTGAGTCAAGCACAGGTGTAGATCCCATGCAGCAGCTAACCGTTTCCGGCTCTATGCTGGAGTACAAAATTGCCAGTGCTATTCACAAGCTGGATATGCCGGACAAGCCAACCATTGCCTACCTCGTAGGTCACGGCGAACCGCTTGGCATCACCACTATCGACATGCTCACCACTTTGGAGCGTAACTATCACGTAGACACCTTCAATATTATAGAGCACGCCTATATCAACCCGGTTGTGTATAGCGCGGTGATCGTTAATAAACCCACGTCTATCATTCACGAGCAGGAAAAATTCAAGCTCGACCAGTATGTAATGCGCGGCGGTCATATTCTTTGGGTTATTGATCCTTTGTATGCCCCGCTCGATAGCCTGCAGCATACCGACAATTTCCTCACCAGTGAATACATGCTCAATCTGGATGACATATTATTCAACTATGGCGCGCGCCTGAATCCTACTTTGATTGAAGACATGCAGTGCAATGAGATCCCTATTACAGTAGGTTACTCAGAGCAGGGTAGGGCACAGGTAGAGTTGAAGCCATGGATGTATTTCCCCATTTTCGTTCCTACCTCCAGGCACCCTATAGTTAACAATATGGATGGTATCATGGGACAATTTGCCAGCAGTATAGACACGGTAGGCAATCCGCAGGCAAAGAAGACTGTACTGCTTGAGTCTTCTAAATACAGCAGAATAGCAGGCAATCCTGTTCGTGTGAACATGGCTATGCTGCAATTCGATCTCAGGCCGGACATGTTCCAGAAGCCATACCAGCCGGTTGCTGTTTTGCTGGAAGGAAATTTCCCTTCCATCTTTCGAAATCGTCCGCCTGCTGCTGGCTTTGCACAAATACTACGTGATTCGCTAAAACAACCTTTTAAAGATAAGACGGACACTGCTACCAGCATGATTGTAATAGCGGACGGGGATATGTTTGCCAATGGCTTTACTGAAGCTCGTGGACCGGAGCCTATGGGCTACTGGAGATATAACCAAAGCAATTTTGCCAACAAAAGTTTCCTGCTCAATTGCATGGAATATCTCACCGATAAGGAAAGCCTGCTGGAAGCAAGAACTAAAGATGTGAAACTGCGCTTGCTGGACGCCGGAAGAATTCGTGATGAGAGAGATACCTGGCGCATAGTCAACATTGCTATACCTATTGGATTGGTGCTGGTATTTGCATCAGTTTTCCTTTTCTTCAGGAAGAGGCGTTATGAAATTAAAAAGTAGACAGGGAAAGGAATGAAAAAGACATTATTGTACGTACTGCTGTTGCTGATACTGATTGGCGGGCTGTACCTGTTACTGGGTAAGGAGAAAGGTGGCTTTTCAAAAAAGGAATCAAACTTCACGGTAAAAGATACTGCTGACATAGGCAAAATATTTATGGCCGGCATGGCGGGCGACACCATTTTGCTCGAACGTAATGGCAATGCATGGACTTTGAACAAGAACTACCGTGCCATGACGCCACTCGTAAATACTTTGCTGGTGACCCTGCGCACACAGGTAGGAGTACATCCGGTTCCGGAAAAAGCACACAATAGCGTAGTAAAGGCGCTTTCCGGAACAGCTGTAAAGGTGCAGGTGTATAACAGGAAAAATGAGTTGGTTCGCGAGTTCTATGTAGGCGGCGAAACCAAAGACTTTGATGGCTCTTATATGTTGATGGCCGGAGCTGAGCGCCCCTTCGTTGTGGAGATCCCCGGTTTTGCAGGGTACCTAACTACCAGGTACAGTACTGATCTTCTGGATTGGAGAGACAGGAGTATCTTCCTGCTCAGGAGGGAAGATATTTCCCGCGTTTCTTTGCAGTATCCGGCAGAGCCATTGAATTCTTTTGTAGTAAACCAGGATGCTAATGGCAATATAACCGTTGAGGCAGATCCCGGCTTATCTTCCGGGAGGGAATTGAACAAGCGTAGGGTGGAACTCTTTCTTACTTTCTTTGAGAAAATATATAGCGAAGGTTATATAACGGAAGGCTCTGAAATAAGGCAAGTACTTGATACCGTTCCTAAACGTGCCATTATAGATATAACAACAAAGGATGGTAAAACGAATCACCTGGATATATACTGGCGTCCGGTTTTCAGGCGAAGCAAGAACTTGATCCGCAAGGCTGAGGGGATACCTGAACAGTTTGACTCGGACCGCGGCTATGGTGTGCTTAACAACTTTAAGGATACCGTAGTAGTTCAATACCAGGTATTTGACAGGATATTCAGGAACGCCTGGGAGTTTTACGAAGAGGACAAATAAGAACAAAAAGATTTGATGCCATCCGCCGCGGCCGATGGCATTTTCTTTTAAATTAGAGTAGCTTTATTCTTTACAGACCCAAGCCGGGAACGCAATGACAGCGGCAGGACATAACGTAAGCATAGAAAAACTGGGAAGCTGGTGCCAGGGGCACTGGATACAAAAGATCAATGATCGGGCAACCATCTCAGAGCTCGTGACCGATAGCAGGAAGATAACGGTGGGTGAAGAAGTACTTTTTATCCCGCTCACAGCCGCCCGCCGTGATGGACATGAGTTCATCAGCAGGGCTTTCGACAAAGGCTGTAGAAATTTTCTCGTATCAAAAGATATTAACACAGCCAGTTACCCCGGTGCCAATTTTATTAAGGTAAACGATACCCTCGTTGCGCTGCAGCAAATAGCCGCCGCATATCGTAAACAGTTCAAAATACCTGTAATTGGCATAACAGGTAGCAACGGTAAAACAATCGTGAAAGAGTGGCTCTATCAGTTGCTTACAGATTCGTTTCAAGCTGTTCGCAGTCCTAAAAGTTATAATTCACAGATAGGTGTGCCATTTTCCGTATGGCTGATGGATGAAGAACACGAGTTGGCCATTTTTGAGGCGGGCCTCTCGCAGCCTGGAGAAATGGAGAAGTTGGAGCGCATAATACAGCCAACAATAGGGGTGCTTACCAATATAGGCGAAGCGCACAGTGAGGGCTTCCTGAATCAGCGTCAGAAGATAAATGAAAAGCTCATTTTATTCAGAAATGCGCAGCAGCTTGTTTACTGTTCCGATCACCCCGGTATAAATGAAAGTATAGGCCAGTATATCCATATGCTGAAAGGCAGCAGTTCAGTTTCACCCTTGAAGCTGTTTACCTGGTCTATGAAGCATGAAGCTGATCTCCGTATAACCAATACCGCGCGTGACCAGAACAGGACGATACTTAAAGGCCTGTACAAAGATGCCGAGGTAGAAATTACTATACCCTTTACAGATCCTGCTTCTCTGGAGAACGCTGTACACTGCTGGTGTGTTATGCTGATACTGAAAGTGCCCCAGGCTGACATACAGCGGCGCATGTTGCATTTGCAGCCTGTGTCTATGAGAATGGAGTTACGCTATGGCATTAATGGTTGCAGTATAATAGATGACACTTATAATTCGGATCTCACGTCTCTAAAAATAGCACTCGACTACCTGGACCAGCAAAAGCAGCACTCACACCATACCGTAATTCTCTCTGACATGTTGCAGATAGCAAAGCCCGATGGAGAACTGTATGATGAAGTTGCTGAACTGGTCAACAAGCACAGTATACAGCGCTTTATAGGGATAGGACAGGAGTTGTTCAAACACAAAAAGAGTTTTAGGCAGTATAAGAAACTGAGAAGTATATTCTTCAAGTCGACCGCAGAGTTTCTGAAGAACTTTCACCTGCTGACTTTCGAAAACGAGGCTATCCTTCTAAAAGGTGCGCGTGTTTTCACTTTTGAAAAAATAAGTAAGCTGCTGGAGCAGGAAGTTCACCAGACCATCTTGACCATCAATATGACCGCGATGCAGCATAACCTGAACGTGTTCCGCTCAATACTGGCGCCGGGTGTGAAGTCAATGGCTATGGTGAAGGCATTTTCTTACGGCAGTGGCAGTCACGAAATAGCACAGGCCCTGCAATACGCCGGGCTTGACTACCTGAGCGTAGCCTATATAGATGAAGGCGTAACTCTGCGCAAAGCCGGTATTACTATGCCCATAATGGTGATGAGTCCGGATGCTGTGTCCTTCGACAGGATGATAGCCTGGAAGCTGGAGCCCGAGATATTCAATCTTCGCTCCCTGGAACTCTTCACAAACATGGCCCGCAACCTGCAGGCCAGGGAGTATCCGGTTCATATGAAGTTGGACACCGGTATGCATCGCCTCGGCTTTATGGAACACGAAATACCTGCACTAAAGGTAGAGCTGGAGAAAAATAGCTATGTAAAAGTAGCCAGTATCTTCAGCCACCTGGCAGCCAGCGAAGATGCCACGCAGGATGACTTTACCAAACAACAGGCTCAGCTTTTTGAAAGAATGTGCGACAGCATTAGTGAAATACTTCCTGATAAACCGCTGAGACACGTAGCTAATTCCGCAGCTATTGCCCGACATAAGGACATGCATTACGATATGGTACGCCTTGGTCTTGGCTTGTATGGTATAGACGGCAGTGGTGTTCTTACCCGCAAGCTGAAGCAGATAGGAACTTTAAAGACATCCATCGCACAGATCAAGGATGTGCCGGAAGGAGAATCTGTGGGTTATGGCCGTCGCTTTGTGGCAGGAAAGGATACACGTATTGCTACTATCAGTATTGGTTATGCAGACGGTTATCCCCGAAACCTCGGCAATGGCAAAGCTCATGTTCTGCTGCATGGAAAAGAAGCTAAAGTGGTTGGTGTGGTATGTATGGATATGTGCATGATTGATATCAGTCACATCCCTGAAGCTAGGGAAGGGGATGAAGTTATTGTTTTCGGTCCGCAGCTTCCTGTTACTCAATTAGCGCAATGGGCCGATACCATTACCTATGAGATAATGACAGGTATCTCTCAGCGGGTGAAGAGAATATATGTAAATGAGGAATAAAGACATTGATGACCAAATTGCCACCACCAAATCTTCTCTCAATGCAGAGCCTGGTAGATATGTAACTCGACTAGGTTTGCTTCTGACGCTTCCCTTCGTTTATGTATTGCTGGAACTACTATTGTTGTGGGCTTTTGATTTGAGTTATCCTTGGCGCACGCCAACAATCATCTATATCTCTTTGCTCTACGATCCTTTCATTGCAATTTATTTTCTGTTAAGATGTAAAAGTAGAGCTATTCGTACATATAGCTGGGCCATATTGGTGGTTTACGTATGGTGGATTATAGAGTTGTTTATCCTCCTTAATTCAGGGTCTTGCTGTTGATTTTCAAATGCAAATAGGGCAGGCTTACGGGCCTGCCCTTTATGGTGTAAAGAAAAGAGAGAGACTATAATTGTGTGGCAGTGTACACCACAGATGTAGTGTAAGTACCCGCAGGGTAGGTAAAGCCCGGTTCTGCCTTATACTGTATAGAGAACAGTTGGTTAGAACCGTACGTACCGCTCGTTATTAGGTCTTGATCGGCATCCGTCAGCGTGGCATACGATGATGTAGAGAACGGTGAAGCAACAGTACCGCCGGTAGAGTTAGCAGTAACCATCAGTTTCAGAACACCACTCACTGGCATTGTAGTACCCGAAGTGTAAGAACCGGTGTAAGTAAAATTGGTAGCATTCGATTTAACAGCCACATCGAAAGCCAGGTTTGACTGAACTTTCAGCTGCTGTGCAGTAGAGGTTACACCGTTGGCGTAATCAGATACAGTAGAGAAAGGCAGGGTAACTGCGCCACCCGTATTGGTACCCGATCCTGTAAAGGTGATGGCAATGGCGTTAGATAAGTCTAAGCTTACTGACTGTGTAGCTGTTGCAGAAGCATTTTGTGCTTGCGAGGTAACGGCAAAACCCACCAGGGCGACCGCTAATACTAGAATTTTTTTCATGCTTGTTTTTGTTTTTGTTGTTTAAAAATAAAATATTGCTTGTTATGTTGTCGACACAAAGATGTAGTTCATATTTGCCTTCTGCAAGCCCGTTAACACTCTTTAACTCAAGTTTCTGTTTTAATTAACAATGCTTTAGACATTGTTAATGAACGCAGTAAAGCTCATCAAATCCTTTACTGTAAAGGGAATTATCATTATTAAGCCTATTGCGCTTTCGAGTTAGATGTTAATACGGAATCTCATAAAATTTGTTTCCAGCGGGCTATCTGGATACATACACCGTTAGTTAAGTCTGCCGTATATTTACGTATTAGCATTATGTATCATTGGGAACTCATCCTTATTTTCTTAATTATTGCCTCTGTTTATGCCTCCGTTGGCTTCGGCGGCGGGTCAAGCTATCTTGCGGTATTGGCTATGTATGCGCTGCCTTTCCAGGAGATCAGGCTAACGGCCCTTATCTGTAATATTATAGTAGTAACAAGCAGTACTATTATATTTATCAGTAACGGGCAGGTCAATTGGCGAAAAATACTACCGCTGGTATTGGTAAGTGTACCTCTTGCGTACCTGGGCGCAGGAATGAGAATGAGCGAACATGTCTTCTTTATTATATTAGGGTCTAGTCTTTTGCTTGCTTCCTTGCTACTCTGGATAAAGACAAGAGACGCCTCTCCGGGTGTCCGTTCAGAAAATGGCCGCCTCGTAAAGGACGGTTTACTTGGTGGTGCAATAGGTTTTTTGTCCGGGCTGGTAGGTATTGGCGGGGGTATCTTCCTTTCTCCCTTGCTCAATCTTACCAAGTGGGATTCTGCTAAGCGGATAGCAGCCACGGCCAGTGTGTTTATATTGGTCAATTCCGTTGCCGGTATAGCCGGCCAATTGAGCAACCTGCATTCTGATATTAATTATACGCGTATCGGTGTATTGTGCCTGGCTGTGCTGGCAGGTGGGCAAATCGGTTCCCGCCTCGGTGCTATGAAATTTGATCACCTCGTAGTGAGGAGGGTAACGGCGATACTTGTTTTTGTTGCAGGTGTAGAAGTATTGTGGAAGCATTTACCTTTATAAAATGAAATTGAGGATTCTGGCATTTGGCATAGCTAGGGATATTGTTGGATCGGCTTCTACGGAAATTGAATTTCCGGCAGCTGCTGATATACAATCCCTCAGAACAGCATTAGAGGAACGCTATCCCAAGCTGAAACAATTGCGTTCATTCATGCTGGCCCTGAACAGCGAGTATGCCATAGGCCCGGAACAATTGAACGAAAACGACGAGATTGCCATTATTCCACCTGTAAGCGGAGGGTAAAGATGACAGACATTCAATTATCACCAACGCCCCTGGAGGTACAAAGCTGCCTCGATTTTGTCAGCGATACAGCCGTTGGCGGTATTGATGTATTTGTCGGAACTGTTCGAAACCAAACTAAGGGCAAGGAAGTATTAAAGCTGGAATTTGAGGCTTATGAGCCTATGGCTCTTCGCGAAATGCAAAAGCTTGCTGACCAGGCTCGCGAAAAATGGGATGTACTTCGTATTGCCATTCATCATCGTACAGGGACATTGGGAGTAGGGGAGATCCCGGTAATTATTGCAGTATCAGCTGCTCACCGTACCGCGGCTTTTGATGCCTGCCGCTATATTATTGATACACTGAAGGAAACTGTTCCTATCTGGAAGAAAGAATACTTTGCCGGCGGAGAGGTATGGGTCAATGCTCATCCCTGAGTTACCCGTAGGCTATTGATGCCGCCTTCTAATGAGTATATAATAAGTCCAGGCATTTTATCCTGGAGCCATTTCGCAGCCTGCGCACTTCTTTTTCCACTGGCACAATAGAATACTATTTCCTTAGCATCGCCAATTTCCCGCCACCTGTCTTCAATACTGTCAAGCGATATATTGATACCTCCGATGTTGAAATCAGAATGCTCCTCGTCTGTCCGTACATCTATAAGATAAATTCCATCCCTTACATCCAGTTCTTTCTTGCTGATGACTTGAATGTTGTTTGATCCGCCTAGGCTTGTGATAGTGGTTTTTGTAGTCTTGCCTATTTTTATAATACTGCTCTGCATGCTCTGTGCATTAAAGATGAGTATTCTTCCCTTCAGTGCGTCACCCGCACCTGTTATTAGCTTTATAGTTTCATTCGCCTGCATAGTACCGATGATCCCTGCTATCGTCGGCAATACACCGCCATCCGCACAGTCAGGTATCGCCATTGCATTTACTTCAGGAAATGCATCCCGGTAGTTCGGGCTGCGGCTGCCATCCTCATTCAGCATGTTCCACACCGCCACATGTCCTTCATATTGATAGATTGCACCGTGTACCATCGGTTTGCCGGCCAATACACAGGCATCATTGAGGAGGTAGTGTGTGCTGAAATTATCTGTGGCATCAAGTACAAGGTCATATTGGCTTATCAGCTCCAATACGGTTTCCTTGCTTGCCCTTACTGCATGTGCATTAACGCGGACATGCGGATTCTGCGCTTCTAATTTCTTTTTTGCAACAGTCACTTTCTTCTGTCCTACTTCATTTTCAGCATACAGTATCTGTCTGTGCAGGTTACTGACGCTTATTGTGTCATGATCAGCAAGGCCGATAGTGCCGACTCCAGCAGCAACCAGGTATTGTGCCGCAGGGCAACCCAAACCTCCCACGCCGACGATAAGCGCCTTTGCCGTTCGCAGTCTTTCCTGCGCGGCCTCACCGAATCCCGGCAGCGCCACCTGGCAACTATATCTTATCTCATGCTCCTGCATCTGCCTGTTGTCTTTGTAGTATCTCTCTCACTGCTGCTGCATCCTCCGGTGTATTGGTATTCATCAATGCACCGGGGTACTCGGCTTTAATGATGCGCACATTATCACTTTTTATCAATGCCTTCCGGGGGCATTTATATCCCTCGTCGGCGAGGCTCAATAAATAGGGAAATGCTTTCGGTTCCCATATGGTTATAAGTGGCTCAGGCAATCCGTCATAAGGACTTTCAAAAGTGGTTGCAATAGCTGCCGGGTGCCTGTTGTCAATTAGTTGTTGCAATGTCTTCTCACCCAGCAGCGGCAGATCGCAGGCTACTACCAGCCATGCGCTTCCCGGTTCTTTGGCAAATGCAGAAAGGATGGCTCCATAAGGGCCCATACCTATGTAGCTGTCAGGCAATATAGGATAGCTGCTATTTACTATCTGCTGTTCATGCCGACATGAGATATAGGTTGCTTCGCAAAACTTACTCAGCAGTTCAGCAACATATTCTCTCTGTGGTATACCATACCAGGCAATGGTACCCTTGTCCTCGCCCATGCGCAGGCTTTTTCCACCTGCCAATACTAAACCGTTCAGTTTAGCCGCGTTTAAAATCATTTTTGCCTCCCGTTTTTTCCATCAGCTTCGTTTCCCTTATCACTATATCATGGCTCAGTGCCTTGCACATATCATATACTGTCAGCGCGGCTATTGACGCGCCCACCAGCGCTTCCATTTCTATCCCGGTTTTGGCAGTGATCGTTGCGGTGCAATCTATCTCCAGTTCCCTACTGTCATTAACGTTGATTGTTATCCCGCAATTCTCCAGTCCCAATGGATGGCAAAGAGGTATCAGGTCACCCGTTTTCTTAGCAGCCATTATTCCTGCAATGATCGCTGTCTGGAATACTGAACCTTTCTTTGTTTGTATATCACCTTCGTTCAGTTTCTCGAGAACTTCTTGTGGCAACACTACAACCGATCGCGCTGTTGCAGTTCTGTGAGTCACCGCTTTCCCGCTCACATTTACCATGGTAGCACGGCCGTCTTTGTCCAGGTGCGAAAAATCACTCATCAATATATTGTTTTAAAAGGCCAGGCCCTGAAGACATCGCCTTTCTTAAAGTTATTCAAATCCGCAGGCAATTCAAGAAAAGCATCAGCCTCCACCAGGTTGGCCAGGTCGCCTGAGCCATTGCCTTCGGCCGGAGTGGCTACTAGCTGAGCCTGCTCATTCACACTCAGCCTAACCTGCAAAAAATACTGCAATGCAGGACCGAACGAAACGTCGCCATCCAGCATCGCATAGAGTTTTTGCTCGGGTAAACCGGCACACATTCTGTACCAGGGCACAAAATACCTGTGAAAACACATAAAAGTCGAGACAGGATTCCCCGGAAAGGCAAACACCACAGTCCCACCTTCGTGCGTCCCGAACCAAAACGGCTTCCCTGGCTTTTGCCGCACCTTGTGAAACAATTTCTGAACTTGCACTTTTTCCAGCGTCTTCGCTACAAGATCAAACTTCCCCATCGATACTCCGCCGCTTATTATTATCGCGTCGTATTGCTCCAGGCACTTGCTAAGTTTTCTTTCTATTATTTGTTTATCGTCAGGCAGGTGCAATAGCTCCGTATCCAGGCCCTGCTCACGCAAAGCCGCCTCTATAGTATAACTATTGCTCCTTCTGATTTTGTATGCCGGGGGAGTATCACTCACATCCTGAAGCTCATCACCGTTTGTTATAGCCACTATTCTTGGAGGCTTCCGCACTTTAAGTAGCTTCTTACCTGTAATAGCTGCTGCACTTACCGTTGCTGCTGTTACCAGGGTATTTGCTTCCACAATTACCGCTCCTTCTTTCTTGTCTGTCCCTTTCCTGTGTATATTTTGCCCTTTTCGGATGCTTTCAGTCAGCAGTCTTGCCACCTCCTCGTTTATCTCAAGGTCTTCATAGCGCACTACGGTATCTGCTGTATCGGGCACCGCTGCTCCTGTCATTATTTCAATGCAGCATTCTACGCCTTCCAATTCTATAGGTTCTTCACCCGCCGCTTGTGTACCGGTTATTTTAAACGAGGTAATTCCCTTAGCCAACGCCTCATGGCGGATGGCTATCCCGTCCATAGTAGCCCTGTTAAAGGCAGGCATGTCCCTGTCAGCGACTATGTTCTCAGCCAGCACACAACCTAAAGCTTCCCGGAAATCTTTTTCTTCCGTGCCAAAGTCTCTTGCATGGGCCAGCACTATTTGCGTTGCTTCTTCTACACTTATCATGCTAGCCTCCTATTGTCGCCATCGATTCTGTTACATGCAGTTTCTGCTTCCTGCCCTGCTCTGCAGCCCGGCCGTCTATTGGTTTGCCGGCGATCACGGCCAGTATGCGCTCCAGTACTTCCGCATCACTTTTCTCGCTTCTCAGCAGATCGCGCACGTTCATCACACCTTCATCATATAGGCAGGTTTTAAAACTGCCATCAGGAGTAATGCGTATCCGGTTGCAGGTTCCGCAGAAAGACCGGGTGTAGGCTGCTATTATACCCACAGTGCCTTTATGTCCCGGTATATGGTAGTTATATGAGGTAGAATTCGGCGCGTCCGTTATTTTATATATTTCGGGGTATGTCTCTTTTATTTGCTGCAGTATGCTGATGTGGTCCCACTGCAGCGATCTGTAACTATGGCTTTCGCCGTTAAAAGGCATTTCCTCAATAAAGCGTACGCCTATTTTTTGTTCCTTCGTCAGCGCTACCAGTGAAGTAATATCTTCAATATTCTTCCCTGCCATTACCACGGCATTCAGCTTCACATCCATCTCGTGTTCTTGCAACACCTGTAAGGTATGGAGTACCTTATCCAGTTCATCTCTGCGGGTGATCTCAAAAAAGCGCTGCCGGTCCAGGGTATCCAGGCTCAGGTTCACTGATTTGATGCCCAGTTGCTTCAGCGCAGGAACATGAGCTGCTGTAAGCACACCATTAGTGGTGATCGACAGCTCTTTCAGCCCTTCCAGGTGTGAAAGCTCTTCAAGAAAGGGCATCATGTCTTTTCTTACAAAGGGCTCGCCCCCGGTTATTCTTATTTTCTCTATTCCGGTGTTTACCAGCAGCCGGCAAAGACGCAGCATCTCCTCGTAACTGAGAATTTCCTTGCGTTCCAGCCAGTTGAGCCCTTCATGGGGCATGCAGTAAAAGCAGCGCAGGTTGCACCTGTCCGTAACGGCCAGCCGCAAATAGTTGATTTTCCTGCCATGTTGGTCGCTTATTCCTGCCTGCATCTGCGTCTAAGTTCCGATTTTATGAGGAAAATGCCTTGACCGGCCTATATATATTAAAAATGCGGAAATAGAGACTTTCTACGCGCCCATGCTGCCTATACCAGTTTGCTGATCTCCTTTTCATCCCAGCCGAGGAAGAACTTGCCCTTGCCCAGGTCCCATACAGGGCGCTTAATGATGGAGTTATGCTCCAGCATCAGGGCGATGGCCCGGGCCTTATTAGTCGCTGCCGCTTTATCAGCTTCAGGAAGCTCGCGGAAGGTGGTGCTGCGGCTGTTCAGCAGCTTATCCAGCGGCAGGTGCTTCAGCCAGTGCTCTATGGTGGCCCTGTCAAGGCCGTCTGCGCGGTAGTCGTGGAAGCGGTAGGGGACGCCTTTGGCATCCAGCCACTTAAAGGCTTTTTGCATAATGTCGCAGTTCTTGATGCCGTAGAGGGTGATCATGCTGCAAAATAAGAGATGACTGCCATATAGCGACATGTCTCTGCCGGATGGTGACATGTAAGTTGCCAGGTACTGACAGGTCTGCTGCCGGAACCTGGCAGGCTACTGCCGCATAAGTGCCAGTTTGATTTTTGCTATATGAGCCAGCAGCAAGGGATCCGGGCGATTTTGCCTGTGGCAGAGCAATTGAAAAAATTCGCGGAGGTGGCGGCTGGTTTTACCGTGTCTTTGCGCTGAGATGCGCAGGCCTCCCTTGATATAAAGTTACGAAATGAGGGAGTGAATTGGTGAGTGTGATGGTTTTTTGTGGATAACTTTTTTACAGTTTTTGTGCAAGAATTTTGAAGGAATGTTCAAAAATGCACCTAAAAAATATTCCAATTTTTTCGCTGGAACAGGTTACCGGGCACCTAGCAGCTCCAGGAGTTGATCGAGGAGGGTGGCCTGGGCGGGATTGATCTTTTCCCTGGCTTGTTCTGCGGGGAACCATTGGGCTTTGTCGATCTCGGGGACTTCG
>DASPNB010000609.1:0-4120 GCA_035626755.1 Flavipsychrobacter sp. | reverse complement strand
AGGGCAGCATCTGTCCGTCAAAGTTGATAGCTGTGTCGCGCAGGTATTTCGTTTTCTGGTAGATGACCGTGCTGTCAAGACTACCGTAGGCATCTTCGTATTTTTTCTTTTCATTGAAAACATGCTTTTCTGGCGCCGCTATCAGTGCGAGCGGATGACCTGCCACTGCTATGAGCTCATTATCAAACCCAACGTAGTTAAGGGGCAACTGCAACTCTACCCTATCTTCTTCGACTGTCATATTCCGCAACTGGAAATAATCGTGACGGGTGTTTTCCCATTTTATCCTTTTGAAGGCAGTGCTATAGCTGGTTATATCGGGTTCTTCTATCGTGAAGCTTAGTGTATCGTGCCTTGTTATTCGTCCTTCGGCATAAGTGTACGCTGTGGCATAGGTAAACCGTGATCCGGTAGTAAAAGGTGGTTTCTCCTCTTCCGAACAACCGGCCAACACAAATAGCAACACCGTTACATATATCTGTTTCCGCATGACCATTTGTGTAATATAGATCAAACTTTGTGCCCGTTGCCACGGGCGCTTACCTTACAATACGTTGAAATATCTTAGTTATTGTATCACATCCAATAGTCTAAGGTTTTACCTTTACAGCAATAATGCAATCTCATCCCATAGGCATTTTCGATTCGGGTTATGGCGGACTTACCGTCTTCAGATCTATAGCAGCTTTGTTGCCGCATTACGATTATATATACCTGGGCGACAATGGCCGTGCACCCTATGGAAACCGCTCTTTTGAAACTGTACACCAATACACACTGGAAGCCGTAGAATGGTTTTTTAAAATGGGTTGCCCGCTTGTGATCCTTGCCTGCAATACTGCCTCGGCCAAAGCTCTCCGCACTATACAGCAGCAAGACCTGGAACATATCGGTCCCGATAAAAGGGTGCTGGGAGTGATCAGGCCTTCCGCAGAAGTAATAGGCAACTACACGAAAACGAAGGCTGTGGGTATATTGGGCACGAAAGGGACTGTAAATTCTAATTCGTACAAAATAGAGATCAATAAATTCTTCCCTGATGTAGCT
The DNA here is from genome assembly GCA_035626755.1 of Flavipsychrobacter sp. Taxonomy (GTDB): domain Bacteria; phylum Bacteroidota; class Bacteroidia; order Chitinophagales; family Chitinophagaceae; genus MKUN01. Next base: position 3,073 of record DASPNB010000609.1, on the reverse strand, counting down.
GTGCATCAATTAGCCTGCCCCATGTGGGTACCCCTGATAGAAAATGGCGAATACGAGTCAGAAAGCGCGGACTACTATGTAAAGAAATACCTTGAGCAGCTGCTTTCTTCTGCGCCAGATATAGATACAATACTTCTGGCCTGCACCCACTATCCACTGCTGATGAATAAAATAAAAATTTACCTCCCTCCACATATAAAAGTCATTGCCCAGGGTGATATAGTGGCACACAGCCTTGCTAACTATTTAAACCGCCATGCCGAAATAGCAGATACGATCAGCAAAAACGGAAACATTAAGTTTTATACTACCGATAATAAAGATGATTTCAACTCCCTGGGAAGTGTATTTTTCGGGCGGGAAATCCAGGCGGAATTTCTCGAATTGAAGTAAAAAATATGCTCCCTGAAAAGGGAGCATGTATACAATTTTTTTAACCATTTAAAGAAGCTTTTTGGGTTTCTCTCTCCACCTCTCCGCCGCTCCTTCATATAGTAAAAGTATATTGTCAATTGTTGAGGTTTCGTTAATGTGCTGTTGGGGAAATGTTAAAACATATTTTCATTTATACTCAACATTGTTCACTTTGTACTTTCTGCCTATACAAGGGAAAAATCGTGCCAACCTCGGCTATACCACTATTGCAGCCTTCGGAGGCAAAACATAGTATGGCGCCCTGTAATAGAAAAACCCTCCGGCGCTGCCGGAGGGCGAATTAACCAGGAAAAGTATGGTAGAAGCAGTTTCTCTCTTATGCCTCCAATAGCTTTTCCAATCCTTAGAAATTAAAATTATTGAAGTGCATTGATTTATGATGTTAAGCCCGGATATAGAAGTGTTAAAATATATAATGCAAGTCCCGACCAAAGGCAAAACGCCCTCCTATAAATATAGGAGGGCGAAAAAATCTTTCAATTTTTTAACCATTTAAAATTTAAGATTCAAGATTTCTCTCAAATCCCAGCACAAAAATAAACGTTTATCAGTTATATTTTAGTTAAAGTGATTTATTTGCGCAAAAAAACCCCATACATGTGAAAATACGGGGTATAATCTCTTGCTTAATTATCGAGCTATTCTGCCGTGCTTTTTTCAAAAACCTGGTGGCTTTGGGTATTTCTTCTTTCGTGGGTTTCCTTTGCCGCCTTTACAAAGGCCACAAATAGCGGGTGAGGATTTTCTACCGTGCTTTTATACTCGGGGTGAAACTGAACGCCAACATAGAACGGATGTGACGGTATTTCCACAATCTCCACCAGTCCGGTTTTAGTATTCTTACCTACAGGTATCATACCGGCGTTCTCGTATGCGTCAATATATTCGTTGTTGAACTCGTAACGATGCCTGTGGCGCTCTGAGATATGAGTAGTGCCGTAAATAGAAGCAGTTTTTGAGTCAGTACGCAATTCGCAGTCATAGGCACCAAGGCGCATTGTTCCGCCCATTTGCGTAATGTTCTTCTGCTCTTCCATCATAGCTATCACGCCCTGGTCCGTATCGGGGTTCATCTCTGTAGAGTGGGCCTTTTGCATACCCAGCACATTGCGCGCAAATTCAACACAGGCCATCTGCATCCCCAGGCAGATACCAAAGAAAGGAATCTTATTCTCACGCGCATAGCGTATGGCTTCTATTTTTCCTTCTATACCGCGGCTACCGAAACCAGGCGCAACGAGTATTGCATCGAGGTTCTGCAGCTTCTCTACGGCATTGTCAATAGTAAGATGCTCTGAGTGAATGTTACGGACTTCTACCTTGCATTCATTCATGGCGCCTGCATGTATCAGGCCTTCGAGTATAGATTTATATGCATCCTGCAGCTCCACGTATTTGCCTATCAGGCCTATGCTCACTTTCGATTTAGGATAGCGCAGTTTATTCAGGAATTCTTTCCAGCGATGCAGCTCGGGCTCTGTGCCTTGCGGCAGGTTCAGCTTCTGGAGGCATATCAGGTCCAGCTTTTCACGCATCATCTCCAGTGGCACGTTATAGATGGTATCGGCATCCAGCGCTTCTATTACAGCTTCAGGGGTAACATTACAGAACAGCGCGATCTTTCTTCTCAGTTCAGTATACAAAGGTTCTTCAGTACGGCAAACAAGCACATCGGGATTCAAACCATGCTCACTCATCATCTTTACGGAGTGCTGGGTAGGTTTTGTTTTCAGTTCTTTTGCTGCCTTCAGGTAAGGTATGAGTGTAAGGTGAACAACGATGCAATTCTCGTCACCCATCTCCCATTTCAGCTGGCGTACCGCTTCTATGTAAGGAAGCGACTCAATATCACCCACCGTTCCACCAAGCTCAGTAATGACGATATCGAATTTGTTATCCTGCCCCAGCAGGGTCATACGGCGCTTTATTTCATCGGTGATATGAGGGATTACCTGCACCGTTTTGCCCAGGTATGCACCTTCACGCTCTTTATTGATGACGTATTGATAGATTCGGCCGGTAGTAACATTATTGGCCTGCGAGGTAAATGTATTCAGGTAACGCTCGTAGTGCCCAAGGTCAAGATCTGTTTCCGCACCATCCTCGGTTACATAGCATTCGCCATGCTCGTAAGGATTCAGGGTTCCGGGGTCAACGTTAATGTAAGGATCAAATTTTTGGATAGTAGTGCTGTAGCCGCGGGCCTGGAGCAGTTTTGCCAACGATGCTGCAATAATTCCCTTTCCGAGAGAAGACGTAACCCCTCCGGTTACAAATACATACTTTGTCATAACGCTCCTGTTTTTAAGACCGGGTTGCGCAGCCAGGTAAATATTACGATAAATATTTGGGGATTGCTGTAACGGTCACACAAAGATAGGAGATAATGCGGGAATGGGAAAATATGTATTGTCAGAAGGAAGAAATTTTCAGCACTCTTTTCAGAGGCCCAATCCCACACCAAATTCAATGAACTCCGCCTGGATCTTGTGGCATTTCAGCATGGAGTAGACACACAGCTCCTTGATGACCCCCTTTTCGTTCTGAACGACGTAAAAATTATAGCCCAGCTTCTGGTAATACAGCCCGTTTGTCAGGTAGGCCTGTTTTAAATAAAAGCCCAGCTGCAATACAAAGC
>DASPNB010000608.1:0-3337 GCA_035626755.1 Flavipsychrobacter sp. | reverse complement strand
AGAAAACGGGAAGCGGGCCTACTTCTCTTCCGATCGCGACAAGGAAGAAGGCGACTATGATATTTATGAAGTGAACGTCCCCGGCGATGCCGCTCCTGTTCCTGTCAATAAGATACACGGCTACGTCTACGACAGCTTTAGCAAAGAACGGCTCAATTACACGGCTATCTTCATTTACGATGCACGCACCAGCGAAGAGCTGTATCACTTCAATTCCAACCGCGGCGACGGCAGTTTCATGATCACTCTTCCCGAAGGCCGCGAGTATGTATACCGTGTCGATAGGGTAGGCTATATAGAACGCAATGATAAAGTACAGTTCTCTGCCAATGGCGACATTGAGTACAACATCCCTATGCTCCCTGATGGCTACGTAGAGCCCATTAGTGATAGTATACTCTTTATCATCAATTTCCCCTTGAATAGCAGTACCCTCTCAGATGCAGATAAAGCCTTGGTCAGCGATGCCATCATTCCCTGGATCACCGATCCCGCTATTGCAATATCTGTTAATGGCTATACCGATAACAGGGGCAACCCCATGTTGAACGAGCAATTATCGTTTGAACGTGCCCGCCTTGTAGCTTCTGAGATCACAGGTATGGGTATTGATCCTGCACAAATGGAGGTAAAGGGCTGGGGCGAGGCCAATCCTGTCGGCGACAACGAAACGGAAGAAGGCCAGGGTCGCAACAGGAGGGTAGAAGTAGTCCTCCGTAGGTAAACGATTCCTATATGATAACCTGTAAAAATGAAATTCCTTATTTTCGTTTCATCCGGGTGAAAATGATATAGTGAATCATGATAAAAAGACTAAGCTTTATTTTAATATTTCTTCTGTTGCAGCAATCTCTTGCTGCACAGTCCCTTGTAGACACTCCCCTTATTACAACCTCGCTTTCCATGAATCTGGCTGGCAAGATTGACTCTATCACAGAATGGACGCTCTCTGTCAAGGTACTGGAAGTGGGGGCTGCGTTGAAGGTCAATTCCGATTCGGGCAATACCATTATCACGGTACCCGACACCTCGTTCACTATCCTGGAGGAAAGAGCCTGGAAGTTCGACAAGCAGGGTAGGCTTAGTTCCCGCATTTTACGTTCTACGGAAAATAAGCAGGGTGAGCTCAAAGAAGCTGAGGCAGATTTCCTCCATTATAAAAACAACCGGCTGTTAAATACCCTGACCCGCAAAGATGGCGACTTGGTCGACTCCTCTGTATACATCTATGCTGCTGGCAAAATATCACGCATTGAGCACTACGACGATAAGAAAAAATACAATGGCAGAAAGCAGTTTTTTCAAAATAAAGACCGGGTTCTCTCCACTATCAGCAACAAAAATGCTGCATTGGAGCTCATCGATATGACCAAACTCTGGTACGATGATAAAAAAGAGCTCAAAGAAGTAACCTTCCACGATCAGAACCAGCGCTGGCTCAAAACCCACAAAATTGAGATCGGTTCCGATAGCGCAGGCAATAAGCACGTCAAGATCTTCGAATTTGCCAAACCTGACACCTGCACAGGCATGGTAAGCTACTTACTCAATGATGCGGGCAATCACCTCGAAGATGTCAACCAGGACGAGAGGGGGATGGTAACGTCTTTCAAGACCTCTGTATTCAACGACTACAATCATTGCACAGGCCAAACAACCTTCACAGGCGAAAAAACCGAGTTCACATCCACTTACGAATACGACGAGCACAAGAACTGGACTTACAGGCGTATCTATCGCAACGGTGAGCCTTACACCTTCGTCCGCCGCACCATTATTTACAGGAATTAAGACTTTTCTACCTCATTTTTTGCTTTAAAAGATATTTTAGCTATTTTTGTGAATGAATGTTCACTCATTATGTCGCGCAAAGATCAAATAATAGAAAAGGCAATCGACTTGTTTTCGGCGGAAAGCTTCGAGAGCGTTGGTATACAAAAGCTGGCGGCTGCCTCGGGCGTAGCCCAGGGACTGCTATACCGCCACTTTAAAAACAAGAATGATCTTCTCCTTCATCTCGTTCATAAAGGCATGGTGCAGGTGCAGCACACCTTGCAGTTCTATGCCAATGATGAGCTTTCTTTTCAGCAGGCATTCGAAGCCCACATCGATCTTTCGCTTAAGTACCTTCGTTCGGACTTCAAGCTCTGGAAGATACTTCATAATACCCGGCAGAATGCGGCTCTCATGTCAGCACTGAAGTTAGACCTTGATCCCAGTGAGGCAATCATCGAACCCATAAGACAAAAACTGCATAACGAAGGCATTGCGCGTGCAAGGGTAAAAGCCTGGCACATCTTCACCCTCATCGATGGTATCACAAGCCTCTACCTGGCTCACCCTGAACATTACCCGCTTAAGAAAATGGAAAAATTTCTCAACGATAATATTAATCTCTATGTCAGTAAAGAAGCCTGAGCTGCCTTTTAGCTCTAAGTATATCGAAGTAGCAGATGGTAGGATGCACTACTTCGACGAAGGCACGGGTCCTGTCCTCCTCTTCGTCTATGGCATCCCAGAGTGGAGCATGACTTATGCAAAAATGATTGGAGAGCTCTCTTCTTCCTGCCGCTGTATTGTCCCCGACCACCTCGGCTTCGGCCTTTCCGGCAAACGTATGGATATCGACCTGAAGCCTGCTGCACACTCAGCCCGCCTGCTCCAGTTCATTGAAAGGCTCGGTCTCAGCAACATTCATCTCGTGGTTCACGATTTCGGCGGACCAATAGGGATAGGCGCTTTAGCGCAAAAGCCGGAACTCTTTTCTTCACTCACCATCTCCAATACCTGGCTCTGGAATCTTGCCGGCACCAAAGCAGGTGCCGGGCTCAAAATGATGCAGGGCTTCTTCGGCAAATGGCTTTACCTCAGCTATGGCTTTTCGGTAAAGTATATGGCTAAAAATGCCTTTGCAGACAAAGCTCAGTTTGACCAGTGGAAAGATGTCTTCATGTATCCCCACCAAACTAAGCTGGACCGCTATGCCAACTACCAGCTAATGCTTGAAATGCTCAATTCCGGCAAATGGTACGATGGCACCCTTGCTGCTTTTAAAAAGCTGGACATACCGGCTCAGTTCGCTTGGGGAATGAAGGACAAATTCTTCCCCCACGAGGAATATCTTGAAAGATGGAAGAAAGAATTGCCGGGCAAAAAGATAACAGCGTTCGAAACCTCGGGCCACTTTCCCCAATTAGAAGTTCCTAAAGAATTCGCTGCAGCTATAAAGTCTTTTATCGGCTAGTAGATACACCCGCAATCGGCAGGCCGGCGGCTTCCCATTTATTCATGCCGCCTTGCATGTCATAAATCTTGGTGAAGCCCAGCGAAGTCAGCC
>DASPNB010000607.1:0-2256 GCA_035626755.1 Flavipsychrobacter sp. | reverse complement strand
CGTAAAGAGCTATACAGGAAATATGCAGAGCAACTGGTAGCACAGGGTAATGCCTACTATGCATTTGATACGCCGGAAGAACTGGAGCAGATGCGTAACGACCTTAAAACAGGAACCAATCCCAACCCGCAATACGATGGTAAAACGCGCATGAGTATGCGCAACTCGCTCACGCTGCCTGAAACTCAGGTGAAAGAACTGCTGGACGCAGGTATATCGCATGTGATAAGGATAAAAATGCCTGCAGGAGAAACCATTTCTTTCCCCGATATGATACGCGGTGAAATATCCAACGAGTCGGACCTGGTAGATGATAAAGTATTGCTGAAAGCGGATGGTATGCCTACTTATCACCTGGCAGTAGTGGTAGATGACTACCTGATGAAGATCACTCACGCCTTCCGTGGCGAAGAATGGCTGCCCAGCGCACCGGTGCATATATTATTATGGCGTTACCTTGGCTGGATTGATAGTATGCCGCAATGGGCGCACTTACCGCTGATACTCAAGCCCGATGGCCATGGTAAGCTGAGTAAGCGCGACGGACAGCGCCTGGGCTTTCCTGTGTTTGCCATGCAGTGGAAAGATCCTGCCACGGGCGAAGTGCTGGACGGATTCAAAGAACATGGTTTTCTTCCCGGTGCATTTGTAAATATACTGGCCATGCTCGGCTGGAACAATGGTACCGAGCAGGAGCTATTTTCGCTGAACGACCTCGTAAACGAATTCAGCATGGATAGGGTGCATAAAGGAGGGGCTAAGTTCGATTTTGATAAGGCTAAGTGGTTCAACCAGCAATACATCATGCAGAAAAGCGAAGTTGAATTACTGCCTTGGGTGCGCCCGTTCGTATTACAGCACGATGTGTATCCTGATGACGAATATTTGGGAAAAGTCATATCACTGGTAAAGGAGCGTTGTCACCTGCTTACTGATTTCTGGGCCCAGGGACACTACTTTTTTACTGCACCGGGTAGCATAGACCTTGAGGCTATAAAAGGTAAATGGAACGAACAGAAGCAGCAATTTTTCAGCAACTGGGTGCAGCAGTTAGACAATATTGAAAAATGGAATGCCCCAACGATAGAAGATAACTTCAATGAGTTGGCTGCCGGTGCTGGCCTGAAAAAAGGCGAACTCATGCTCCCCCTGCGCATCATGCTGGTAGGCGGTAAATACGGTCCAGGTGTATTTGATATCGCGGAAATGATCGGGAATGAGAAAGTAGAGAAACGTATCAATGCCGTTATGAAACAATTATAAGAATAGCTGGTGCCGGCTCCGTAAGGCACAACTGTGTCTTTAAATCGTTTTGGGCCAATACAATCCGGCATTAACTACCGGCGTTTATTTTGCAACGGTGACCGTAAATGGTAATACCTATACCGAAAAGGTAACAATACAATAGGTTTGTAATTTTTAAAATATAATATAAAATATTAACGGGATGCTACATGTAGCATCCCGCTTTAATTCTTGATTGTTCATAGACGGTGGATCTCTTAGCCTTTCAAAGTCCGCAACAGGAACATGCGTTTTGAAATAGTTTTTGATTATATGAGTTTTTAATCTACTTATACAGTGTATTTTTTTTAAGATGAATAACTTGTTTAAGTGAGGAATTTGTTATATTTGGATAATAAGAAGGTACATTATTGCTTTATTTTTAAAAAATAACATTATGAAGAAATCACTTTTACTTTTTGCCTCGGGTATGCTGGTTGTTTCAGCATATGCACAAACTCCCATTAAGGAGAATGTCCCTTTTGTTGGTAAGATCACTGCTAACTGGTGTCCTCCGTGCGGTGGTTGGGGTTTTAAATTGTATGACGACATCCTCGTTCAACATGGCGATCACGCTACCGGGCTGTCAATGTACTCATCTACAAGGACAGATAACAACAATCAAAAGTTCCAGAACCAGGCCGCTTATGACCTGGCAGCGCAGATCACTCTGACAGGTTATCCAAGTTTCTCAGTTAACCTGGTTGACCTCAGCGCGCAAAACCAAGTTGGTTCGGGTATCGATACGCACGGAATACATGTTGATGTTGATTCTTTTTATGCAGCTTTTATGGCTCAGCCTGTGGCAGCCAGCGTAGGTATGACGTATCGTATTAACGGCAATACTGTTGAAGTAAAAACAAAAACTAAATTCTGGGAGGCTGCCAACGGAACTTATAAAGTGGCTGTTTATCTTGTAGAAGATGGTGCTACAGCCGGCCAGGTGACTCCTTCCGGTACTGTAACGAAAGA
>DASPNB010000606.1:0-4033 GCA_035626755.1 Flavipsychrobacter sp. | reverse complement strand
CCGGCAAATAGCCCTGATATTTCGTTATCCATACATTATCTTTGCGCCCATTAATAAAGAACTATGAAGAATACTCCATTTACGGATAAGCATATAGCGCTGGGCGCAAAGATGGCTGAATTTGCCGGGTACAATATGCCTATTTCCTATTCAGGCATCAACGACGAGCATGCCGCCGTGCGTAAAAATGCCGGCGTGTTTGATGTAAGCCATATGGGCGAGTTCATACTGAAAGGGCCCGATGCGCTGGACCTGATACAACTGGTGACCAGCAATGATGCGAGCAAACTGAACGCTCCTGGTAAAGCGCAGTATAGCTGCCTGCCAAACGAGCAGGGCGGTATAGTAGATGACCTGCTGGTATATGCGATAGAACCCAACAACGTGTATATGCTGGTAGTGAATGCATCGAACATAGAAAAAGATTGGAACTGGATAAGCAGGCATAACACCAAAGGAGTAGAGATGCATAACATCTCTGACAAAACGGGACTGCTGGCTGTTCAGGGTCCTAAAGCAGTGGAGTATATGCAGGAGCTGACCGATATGGACATCACCAACCTGAAATACTATACGTTCGTAAAGGGTACGTTTGCAGGCGTAGAGAATGTAGTGGTAAGTGCTACAGGTTACACCGGCGCGGGCGGTGTTGAAATATATTTCGAAGATAAAGACGGAGCCGGAGAAAAGATATGGGATGAAATATTCCGCGTAGGAGGACCGAAAGGACTGAAACCCATTGGCCTGGGAGCGCGCGATACGCTGCGCCTGGAGATGGGCTTCTGCCTGTATGGTAATGATATAGACGATACCACTTCTCCGCTGGAGGCAGGACTAGGCTGGATCACCAAGTTCGCCAAAGATTTTACTGCGCGCGAAATCCTCGAAAAACAAAAAGCCGAAGGTGTAAGCCGCAAACTGGTGGGTTTTGAAATGATAGAGAAAGGCATTCCCCGCCACCACTACAAAATACAGAATAATGCAGGAGAAGAAATAGGATTTGTAACATCGGGAACCCAGTCGCCCAGCCTGAATAAAGCTATAGGCATGGGTTATGTGCGCAAAGATCTGGCTACAGAAGGCAATGAGATCAATATTATTATCCGCGACAAGGCGGTGAAGGCCAAGGTCGTGAAGATGCCTTTTGAATAAGAAACGACAATGGATTGAAAGCCACCCGCTATATGCGGGTGGCTTTTTTGTTTTATCTTTCCTCTGCTATGCTGTCGCGCCTTGCATATACAGTTTGTGCTGTCGTCATCCTTTACATTTCATTATTTTATCTGCCTAAATGGAAGGCGGGCGCCGGTACGGAAAGCAGTTTTGGGTGGGATGCCTCCACATATTACTGGTACCTCCCGGCCACGTTCATTTACCGGGACCTGAAGGAGCAAAAATTTGGCGACAGTATCATTGCCAGATATGGTTTTACACCTTCCTTTTCTCAATCTTTTGTGCACAGCAGCGGCAACAGGGTAATTACCTATTCTTCAGGGGTTGCACTGTTATGTTTACCGGCATTTGCGGCAGCGCATGTAGTGGCAGAGCCTATGGGCTACCAGGCTGATGGATTTTCAAAACCTTACCAGGCAGCTGTTCAGGTTTGGGCAGTGTTAGCGGGACTTGTGGGCTTGTGGTACTTCAGGAAATTGCTGCGCCTGTATTTCCGGGATAAAATTGTGGCCATCTTATTGCTGATGCTGGTGTTAGGTACCAATTACCTGAACTATGCCGCTTACGATGCGACGATCACGCACAGCTATCTGTTCACTATTTATGTCCTGTTATTGCTAAATACGCATCATTTTTACATCGATCCGCAAAGGCGGTATGCTATAAGAATAGGATTGCTGGCAGGTCTTGCAGTATTGGTGCGTCCTTCGGAGATGATAGTCCTGGTCATTCCGTTGTTATGGGGCATGGAAAGCCTGTCACGCTCTGCTGTATATGAGCGGATGAGTTTCCTGAAAAAGAACAGGCGGTATATTTTATCAGCGGTGGCTGCAGGTCTTATTGTCTGTTCTGTACAGGTAATTTACTGGTTATATGTTGCCGGCCGGCCGTTGGTGTACAGCTATGACGATAAAACCTTTTCCTGGTTGTCTCCGCATACCTGGAAGTACCTTACCAGTTACGATAGCGGCTGGATACTGTACAGTCCTATGGCGCTGTTCATTGTGACCGGTATTGTGCCCTTTGTAAAATACGGCAGGAACAGGGTTGCTATACTTACATTCTTTATATTGAACCTTTACGTCGTATCGGCCTGGGACATATGGTGGTATTCCGGTATAGGGGGAAGGGCAATGGTGCAGAGTTATGCTGTCATATTTTTTATTGCAGGTACCTGTATCGAATCTGTGATGGGGAAAAAATTACTGCGATGCATAGTTGTGCCTATCATGCTGCTGTTTATGTATCTCAATCTCTGGTTCTTTTACCAGGCTCATGCCGCCGATAGTTTGTATAACCCTGTCCATATGTCGAAGAGATATTATTGGCGTGTTTTGGGCAAGTGGAAAGTAAATAAAGAGGTGTTGAAACTACAGGATGCGCGAAACATATATACCGGCCCCATTTGTGATAAGCAGCTCCTGTATCAGGATGATTTTCAGAAGACAGCTACAGGAGAGTTATCGGTGCTTGCCGGCAAGAATTCAGCGCGCTTCACTATAAACTATGCGAAGAGCGGAAGAGAATGGATACGGGTTGAAGCAACATATAAATGCAGCAGTCCTGAATATGACGAGTGGAAAATGATGCGTACACGATTTCATTTTATAAACGGCGAAAAAGAAGTAATGGGTGAAGACTGGAAGCCGCAGCGGTTTTTGCGCAATGATGACGCCGTACATATACACTACGATATAGTTGTTCCGAAACAGGACTTTGACAAGCTGCAGGTAAGTTTTCTGAACGAAACCGGCAGGTATGACATAGCGGTAGATGATCTGTTGATAAGCAGTTATAACAGTTGCAGGTAATGCTATATATTTGACAAGATGTTATCCCGAAACTCCTATATACTATGCATTGCATTGATATTATATGCAGCGCTGATATTTAACCCAAAGTGGAAAAATACAGGACGGGAATCAAGCCTGGGCTGGGATGCTTCCACCTATTACTGGTATTTACCTGCTGCTTTTATTTATCATGACCTGAAGGAACAAAAATTCGGTGACAGTATTATTGACAAGTATGGATTCACTCCTGCATTCGAACAGGCCTTCCTGCATAAGAGTGGCAACCGAGTCATCACATACAGCTCAGGACTGGCTGTGGTATATCTGCCTGCATTTTTGGTTGCGCATGCATTGGCTGCACCGCTTGGTTATGAAGCAGACGGATTTTCATTGCCCTACCAGGCAGCTATACACTTCTGGAGCCTGTTGACAGGGCTCATAGGTCTGTGGTATTTCAGAAAACTATTGTTGCGCTATTTCAGCGATAAGGCCACAGCTATCTCGTTACTGTTGCTGGTATTTGGCACCAATTACCTGAACTATACCGGCGTGGATATTACCCTTACGCACAGTTGGCTGTTCACCATTTTTACGCTGCTGATGCTGAACACCGGCAATTTTTATGCAGACCCAAGGTTTAAGTATGCGGCAAGGATCGGTTTATTGACTGGCCTGGCCATCCTTATACGCCCGTCAGATATGATAATTGCGCTTATACCAGTGCTTTGGGGAATGGAAAGTATTTTACCCGCCGCAATTACAAGACAGTTTAAGTTCCTTATCAAAAATTATAAGCCGGTATTGCTCGCTGTAGTCTGTGCCATCCTGGTCGGTTCTATCCAGGTCATATACTGGCTGTATGCAACGGGTGAGCCGCTGGTATACAGTTACGATGATAAAGGCTTTTACTGGACAAGGCCGCATTTCTTTGATTATACATTCAGCTACCGGAGCGGATGGCTGGTGTATACGCCGCTTATGTTTTTTGCCTTCGTGGGACTGATCGTTTATTGGTGGAAGGGGAAAAACAAAGTAGCCATTACCAGTTTCTTTTTGCTGAACTATTA
>DASPNB010000605.1:0-3054 GCA_035626755.1 Flavipsychrobacter sp. | reverse complement strand
ATTTCATTTCGAGAAGCACATCGCAACCGGGAGGGAATGAATATTTACTATTACGAAATTTATTCGTTCGATGAGGATGAAAGTGAATCTACCTACAATATAAAAATTCTAACTGAGCAAAAATACTACCAAAATGAAGAGTACTATTGTATACCAAACGTAAAAAGATCTTCGAAAGACTGGTGGATTGACCCCCTATTAATACAATGCAGTAAGTTTGACAACATATTTATGAAACTACGCGAAAAACATGGAAGCTAAGAAGGAAAAAGTACGAATGGAAAATGGCGAAATTAACTTTTCGTGTTTAGTTAGTGATTGTCCGTCATCTTGTTGCGGTCCTTTTGGTGGTGTACATGGAAATTTAGACTCGTTGAATAATATTGACTTTGGTGAAATCTCTTTAACGACTAATGATTCTAATAAGATTATTAGCTCTGGACACGCCCGTTTAATAGAACTGGTAGGGGAAAATTATAGAATGAAGTTAAATTCGGATGGCTCTTGCAGTGCATTTATAGACGGGAAATGTAGCATTCATTCATCGAAACCATCTATTTGCAGAGCTTTCCCGTTTTATGTTGACATGTTTGTAGGCCTTTGTGTTGCAAGCGGGAGCTGTCCCGGCTGTGGCGGCGATGGTTGGACAAAACTTAAGGATTTAACTGAAGAAATTTCAGCAGCAAAAGAAATTTATAATTTTTGGCTTGAGAATTTAAGTGATCAAACCTAGTTTATTGCTGAATAGCGCCTTTTGCTTTGCTTGATTACATATCGATATATCAAAGCTTCCCTGTGATATGCAGTCTTGTGGTGGCTTCCCCGGTCACTTGAGAGGTATGCGTGACCCGAAGTATAAGTTCGATGCAAAGCGATACTTAAAGGAGTTTAACTCGTTGAGGCAGAAACTGAGCTGCCGGTACAGGGGCAGATTCGAGACCCGAAGGTTATTGGCATCTATTTGGACAACAATAACTTGTTTCTTGGCCACCAAGTCTTCCTACGTGCTACCCGGGCGACCTTCACTCAACAGCTGTATCATAACTATGGTCTGTTCCTGGCAAAGAGGTTTATGTCGGTACTTAATTGTTCTTTGGATGATGCTACGCCGACCTACAGTATGGCTATTGACGGCGGTACCGCTCGTCAGTGCGGGCACCAGGAATATCTGGAGGGCAAGTGATTTATGGGTATTGGTTACATGGCTCAAGAGAATAACTGTCCAGCAGGGACTGGCTTATTTTGCCCCCGATATCTATCGTCCACATCTCTTCTTGAGCCACCATATGATGCGGCTGAGTGTTTGAGTACGGCAGCGGTGGTACCAGTCTGCGCAGCAGTAAGCGACAGGGAAAGGGCGCTGAAAGGCCTGGAGGATGTCCCGTCTATCATAAGCTTAAGACACATATGGTACCGGGGCAGGTGGATAAGGTCTTCCGCGGTGAATGTTGGGTAGAATTCCCGTTGTAGCGTTTCGGCGTCATCTGCGCCAATACGAAAGCATAGCAGCGTTCCAACATTACCCAAAACGGCTGCAAGTATATAGGGATGTATTTGTTTTGTGTACTGGTGGGTTAAAAATAGCCCCAAGCCATATTTTCGAGCTTCCGCGAGTATGTCGCAAAATGACATAGTTACATAGGACTGCATTTCGTCGATATAGAGGAAGAATGGAGTGCGTTTCTCTACAGAAGCTTTGGCCCTGTACAAAGCAGCCAGCTGAATTGAGGTAATGAGCATTGATCCTAAGAGCGCAGAGGTATCTTCTCCAAGTTCGCCCTTAGAGAGATTTACAATAAGGACTTTCCTTGAATTCATGATGTCGAGCATCCGAAGCCCTCGTGACTTCTGGCCCAGGCTGTATCGAAGCGGCAAACTGGCGGAAAAAATCCCGACTTTGTTCAATATTGGAGCAATTGCTTCGGCACGAAGTCCTTTGGTATATGCAGCAAATTCATTGTGCCAGAAATTGCGAATGAAAGTGTCTTTGACATGGCAGAGAACCTGGCTACGAAACTCGTCACTGGTTAACAAAGGCTGTATATCTAAGAGGGTTGCACCTGGATAGTGTAAGAGGGATAAAAGACTAAAGCGGAGGATATGTTCCATACGAGGTCCCCAACTTTCTGCCCATACCTTCTTCATTGTTGAAATGATCCCAGAGGCTACCAGGTTGTGATGTTTCTCAGGAATGCCAAAAAGTGGATTGAACGGAATCGGGTTATCGATATCTTTTGGGTCGAAATAGACGATGTCTTTGATTCTCTCTTCAGGGATATAGTTTAGAAGTTCTTTAGATAGTTCTCCGTGAGGATCCAGGAGCGCGAACCCATGGCCACGCTGCAGGTCTGAAATTGCCATGTTCAGTATGAGCGTGCTCTTTCCAGAACCAGACTTACCGAGCAAATACACGTGCATCAACCGGTCCGCATCTTTTATACCAAAGCGCTTATGCGCATTTCTATAGTTAGTAACCCCAAGTGGTGTAAAGGAAAGTGGAGTCTCCATCCTTTCATACTATTTCATTTCTTAAATGGAGAGAGGGGCTAACTAGTTTTCACTTTTAGCTAGCTCACAAAGTGAATTGAAGTTAGTAGCTCCTAATTGCACTCATACATGGAACGATGGTACTATGGTAGTGCAACACAACGAGCCTATAGACGATGTGAAATTTGAACCTAAAGAGGGGCAACGAGGCTTGTTGTGTTGCAACAAAAAGTCGTTACGTTGTCCCTCTTTGTGTTATTACTATTTTAGCTCAGCCGGAAATCTTGATCGTGCATACGATATATTGTTTGATGCAATGCTTGAGCCGGGTAAAGATTAAGTATGTATAAGCCAATCGCTATTTACGCAAGAGTATCTACTGCAAGACAGGAGGAAGAAGAAACGATCAAAACCCAAATTGACTGTTTAACTCAGTATGCGGCAAGTAACGGCCTTACTATCATCAAAGAATATCTCGATGATGGATGGAGCGGAGACACACTCATAAGACCATCACTCGATAACCTGCGCCAGGAAGCAAAAAATGCAAGTTGGGAGGCTATTCTA
>DASPNB010000604.1:0-2081 GCA_035626755.1 Flavipsychrobacter sp. | reverse complement strand
CACGACCGCTTACGTTATATATATCTTTCAGGTCGTCGACGATCTCGGCAAAATTCACCTCTTCCATCTTCAACTCTCCCCTGTTCATGTTATAGTAATCATGAATATTCTGGATAAAATCGTCCAGCTTCATGATCGACTTGTCCATCAGGCCAAGCATCTCTTTTATTTCGCCAACATCCTGGTTTTCTTTGGCCAGATCTATAGCACCCAAGATACTCAGCAATGGCCCACGCATATCGTGGGTAACACTATATGCAAACTTATCCAGCTCGTTGTAGGCCTTTTGCAATTCTTCATTGCGAATGGCCAAGGTACTATTGGTAACGTAATACTTATTCCCCTCGTCTATTGCCGACTTAATGTCAAAATCGGTCCAGGGCTTTTTTATATAGCGAAAAATATTGCCCCTGTTAATCGAATCAATTACAGACTCAACATCGGTGTAACCTGTAATAAGCATCCTGACCGGATTAGGGAAACGCCCTCTGATTTCTTCAAAGAATTGCACCCCCGTTTTGTCCGGCATGCGCTGGTCGCTAAGGATTACGCGAATATCGGGGTTCTCTTCCAGAGCCTTAAGAGCCTCATCGGTGTTGTTGGCTATGAACACGTTGTAGTCAATACGGTAGGTAGCCTTAAAACCAATGAGATTATTCATCTCATCGTCAACGTACAATACCTTTATTTTATCCTCGCTGCTCAATTATGATATCTTATGAAATGGTGTGTATTATCGGTATCTCAAATATAAATTCTGATCCCTCTCCCGGGGTAGTATTTACTACTATATTACCATTATGTTTCCTAATGGTATTCCATGATATAGAAAGACCTAAACCGGTACCAGAGCCTACTTCCTTAGTGGTGAAGAAAGGCTCAAACAGCTTTTTCCTGGTTTCTTCAGTCATACCTGTTCCATTATCGGCGATAGTAATATAGACATTTTTTTCATCATTGGTAGTGGTTATTTTCAATTCAC
This sequence comes from Flavipsychrobacter sp., assembly GCA_035626755.1. Taxonomy (GTDB): domain Bacteria; phylum Bacteroidota; class Bacteroidia; order Chitinophagales; family Chitinophagaceae; genus MKUN01. The sequence continues at coordinate 1,099 of DASPNB010000604.1, read as the reverse complement.
CTCCAGACTGTCCTTTAAACTTATCTTCTATCGCATGAATAGCATTTGTAAACACATTCATAAACACCTGGTTGAGTTTGCCCGGATAACATTCTATCTCGGGTATATCCCCGTAGTTCTTTGTCACCTTAATGCTAGCCGCCGAAAGCATACTGTTTACTATGATAAGAGTAGAGTCCAGGCCTTCGTTCATGCCTGCTTTTTTGAGATCATCTTCGTCAAGTCGCGAAAATATCCTTAGTCCTTTAACGATCTCTGTGGTCCGGGCGGCACCTTCATTTATGCCTTTCAGCAAGTGTTCAATTTCGATTTTCAGGTAATCGAAATCTATTTCGTTCTTGTAGTCTTTTATCTTCTTTTGCTTTTCTTCCAGGTTGCTCTCTTCCAGCCCCACCTGTTCTATCGTCTCCACCGCATCCAATAACATTTCTACATCGCGCTGCAGCGGATGTACATTAGAAGTTACAAAGTTGATCGGGTTATTGATCTCATGTGCAATACCAGCAGTCAACTGACCCAGGGAGGCCATTTTCTCAGATTCAACTAGCTGCGACTCTGCCTCTTTCAGATCTACGAGGGTTTTACTCAACTCCTCGTTAGAAGCTTTCAGCTCAATGGTGCGTTCATTTACTTTCGACTCCAATATTATGTTCTGCTCCCTGATAATGCGCTCATTTTCTCTCGATATCCTCAGTGCTTCTGCCTGGGACTCTTCTTTTTCTTTCTTCAGAGAATTGATATTGTCAGCCAGGGCGAAAGACAGCAGTATCGCTTCCAGGCCCGAACCAATCAATAACAGGAACTGAGTAAAAGAGTTGTAAGGGATAACGCCCGCATCTTTCATTACATAGGCTATTACAGCCGTAAGGAATAAGGTCCATGCCAGCAGGAAGAACTTGGCCTGCCTGAAACCTTTCCTGTATACCTTTATAGCGACGAACAACACGTAGAACGAGCCTAGCCCGGCGGTAGCATTAATAATATTATAACTGATACTCGGCTGGTTCATGAAAAGCACTACGAGGCTGATAATATCTCCAAGCACTATCAGGTTGAGGAATGGATGCAGTTTAGGTACATTTCTCCTTGTTTGAAGGAA
>DASPNB010000603.1:0-8066 GCA_035626755.1 Flavipsychrobacter sp. | reverse complement strand
TTCTAAAATAGAAACATAATCGTCCAGCATCCGCTCCATTCCTGCTGTGCCACGGCCCTCGTAGGTCTGCGGGCGATGGGCGTAGAAATGGTAGTGAAAATTACTTTCTTTAAATGCAAAAACAAAACAAACAGGCGCTCTTAACTTGGAAGCCAGGATAAAGGGACCAGCGGGGAAATTAGCCTCCTCACCGAGGAACATGTGTTTCATGGTGCGGTTTCCGGGGCGGAAGCGATCTGCATGAAGACAGATAAACTCGTTCCTGTTGAGCGCAGCAGACATTTCGTAGATATGCGACATGTCTTCTTTTATAAGGATGAGATTAAAGGAGCGTTTTTGCTCAAATTGCTCCATGTATTGCTTCATTTGCTCTTGTTCGCCGTCATACATCACGATATTGATAGGAGAATCGATGCGCTTGAGCAGGTGGCCTGCCACCTCCCAGTTGCCCAGGTGGGCGCTTATGAGTATACCGCCTTTGCCGCCAGCAGCCAGTTCATTTAAGTAATGTCCATCCTCGTGCTCGAAAGTAAGTTGCCTGGCAACACCGGAGAGTACGGCGATCTTATCGATAAGGGTTTGCCCGAACACGTTGATATTGCGGCGGATCAACCTGGCAGCCTTTGATTTGCTAAAGCCAAGCCGCTCCATGTACAAATATTTAAGCGGACGGGTAGCCGCAGGCACAAACCAACGATAGTATGTAGCAACAAAGGGAAGCAAGGCATAGGCCATACGCAGACCACCGCGACGCAGCAGGCCCACAAATATCCTGTATCCTAAAGGGGTTCCGCGAGAGCGTCCTTCCCAGGCCGACATGTATTAAGCGTTTTGAGATTGCAGGCGGCCTTCTACGTAGTTGTACAGATCCTGTATAGTGATCATTTGCTGGAAATCCTCTGGCTTTACTTTGAAGCCGAAGTTCTGTTCTATTACCACCACCAGGTCTATATAATCGAGGCTGTCAAGGTCCAGGGTATCCTTAAGATTTGCATCAGGGGTAATTGAATCTGCATCGACTTCAAAGTCTTCGACCATGAAGTCATTAATTCGACGGATTATTTCTTGCTGATCCATAATAGTTTATTTCAAAAAGGGGTATACTTAAAATCAGCCGCAAAAGTAAGGATTTCGGGCCTTATGCAGAAAAAAAAGATAAAAGAAATAGTTATTTAATGATACACTTCGGCCGGCACGCGTCAGCTGCGTGCATGTATGGTGAAGGCCGGAAGAAATGAACTAAAAATGAACGTCTATAATACTCTTTACAGGGATTAGTGTGCCACCCTTTAGCTGCAGGTACCCGTCTGTAACAGACCATACCGTTGTTTCTACCGAGCGCGGACCATCCGTGGTCTCAAACGTTATAGATGTTTTGCCTTTGAACTCATTACCCAGGCGTGTAGCGTAGGTAAGGTCTCGTTGCCACTGTTCTGTTCTGTCTACAAATGCGGGAACAATCTTGTATTCCCCTATTTCTTCTTTCGCAATCAGTGTCGCCATGTTTTAATTTGTTTTTGGCCGGACAACTAATTTACGGAAAGTTAATATCAAAACAAAAAAAACGCTCGCGAAAACGAATCGCAAACGTTTTAGTTAAGGGGCAAATTTATCTGAACTTAAGGGCTTTATCAATATCTTCGTTATCGAGAAAGTCGTCTGTAGTATTATGCACAATTACTTTGCCAAATTTGCTTTTCTGAATGTCTTTTTGCTTATTTTCTCACAAAAGGCTGAAGCACAGCGCGTTACCGACAACAATCTAATAGGCTGGTACAGCTCTTACAACACCATAAACATCGATAAGGGCTTTTCTATCTGGCTGGAGTATTCCTGGCGGAGGGAAAATGTGATCACCGAATGGCAGCAGTCCCTTGCCAGGGGAGGTCTGCAGTACACGTTCAAAAATAACATTACAGCAACGGTTCTTTACGCCCATATTACCACGTACCCTTATGGCGACTACCCGGCAGGACCATATACCATCCCTGAAAACCGTATTACCGAACAAGTAAGCTGGAGCGAAAACAAGGGCTTGCTGAGCTTCTCTCACCGCGTACGCCTGGAACAGCGCTGGCTGGGAAAAATAAACCAAAAGGCTCCCGAAAAAGACGTCACAGGCTGGACCTATATGAACAGGCTGCGCTATATGGGCCGGGTTGCGGTTCCGCTCAATAAAAAGTCTATCACCCACAAGACGCTTTATGCCGCTGTATTCGATGAGATATTTATAGGCTTCGGAAAAAATGTAGGCCAGAATGTATTTGATCAGAACAGGGTGTGCGTTACGCTCGGTTATCAATTTAATAAGATGCTGCGACTGGAAGCCGGATACCTGAACCAAATAGTGCAGCAGGGAGGAGCCCTAACTGCAACGCCGGTATTCCAATATAACAACGGCCCTGTAGTGAACCTGTTCTTTACTTCGAAGTAGCCTTGTTCTTCTTGCGGAACCAATGAGCATTGTTGATGTCAAAGCCCAGCAGGCCAATTACTTCGCCGAAATAGAAACTGTGACTGGCTCTGCCATCCCCTACCGTGAGCACATTGCGGAAATTGGCATAGCCTGCCTTAGCCGTAGCCTCAAGAAAAAGATTCTTCAGCACATAGAAACGTAAGCCAGCCTCCGTAGCAACCATGTAGCCTGCTATATGGTAACGGTTGTCCACTCGCTTGTAGTTGAACCGGACATCGGACCGCGGTATCATTACTCCACCGCCCAACTTCCACACACAGGAAGCAAGCAACCGCTTCTTTGTATAGGCGAGGTTTTTCTGACCCACATAGTTCAGCATTGTAAAGTTGGCACCATTGGTATGCTCAAAACTTACGAAGTAAGGGACAAGCGTTGTATCCACATCCATCTCTTCACCACCCAGGTTGCCTGTCATGCGAACCCTCTGATGATGGTCCATCACATATTTGGCATGGTCAAAATTGAGCTCTATGGCATGTGTGCGTTCTTTATTGAGATAGACACCGAGGCGGACACTGTTTTGTGGTATCGTAATGTCAATGGGGTTGGTGCGAAAGCCTTCAAAGTCCGGCTTATCGCTTGCGGTTACGTTATGCAGGGTAAAATCATAATCCCCCTCATCCCAAAAATGAATAGTGCTGCGTGAAAAATGATCGCGGTTGTAGCCCCACTGAAAATACATACCTGAGAATACAGGTCTTTTAGCAAACTGGGCAATGGACGGCAGTGCACAGAAAATTGACAGGATCAGAAACAGTCTTGGTCGCATTTGGTGTGATATCAATACGAATATCACACATTATGCCATAATTATCAATTTTTTAAAACGCGGCAATAAAAGATAACCTAAAGCCTCTCGATGATGCCTGCGATGCCCTGACCGCCGCCTACACAGGCTGTAACCATGCCGAATCTTTTATCCAGGCGTTCCATATCGTGGAGTAGCTGTATGGTTAGTTTTGCACCACTACAGCCAAGTGGATGCCCGAGCGAAATAGCACCGCCGTTCACATTTACAATAGACGGATCAAGACCAAGCTCTTTTATTACGGCGATGGATTGGGATGCGAAAGCTTCGTTAAGCTCTATCAGTTCTATATCCGACTGCTGCATGCCAGCAACTTTGAGTGTTTTAGGAATAGCAGCTACCGGGCCAATACCCATAATGCGGGGATCAACTCCTGCATTAGTACAGGCTCCTAACCTGCCCCATGGTTTAAGGCCCAGCTGGATCAACAGTCGCTCGCTCATTACAATTACAAAGGCTGCGCCGTCGGAAGTTTGCGAGGAGTTGCCGGCTGTCACACTACCGCCTTGTGCAAAAACAGCCGGAAGCTTTGCAAGGGCTTCCATGGAAGTATCTGCCCGTGGTCCTTCATCGGTATCTACTACAAATTCGCGTTCCGCCCTTTTCCCCTTTTCGTTTACGTAAGCCTCTTTCACAGTAATAGGCAGAATACCCTTTTTGAAATAGCCTTCATTTATTGCTTTAATCGACTTCTGATGTGAATTATATGCAAACTCATCCTGTTCTTCACGACTCACTTTGAAATCTTTTGCAACCTGCTCCGCCGTGAGGCCCATGCTCAGGTAGTAGTCGCCATTGTCCTTGGCATATTCATAGTTGGGCATCGTGCGCCAGCCAGCGGTAGGTACCAGGCTCATACTTTCTGTGCCTCCGGCAATAATGCAGTCGGCCTGGCCTGTTCTTATTTTGGCAGTGGCTATGGCAATCGTTTCAAGACCTGAAGCGCAGTAGCGGTTCACCGTAACACCGGGAGCCCACTCACCGACAGCGCGGTTGGCTATAATGCGACCTACCTGCAGACCCTGCTCTGCTTCGGGTACGGCATTGCCTACTATCACATCGTCTACCAGTTTAGGATCGAGCTGGGGCACCGAGGCCATCAGGCCTTTGATCACGTCTACGGCCAGGTCGTCAGGGCGATAGAAGCGAAAGCTCCCTTTTTTTGCTTTTCCTACTGCTGTCCTGTATCCGGCTATGATGTATGCATCCATGTCAAGTCAAAATTCAAAAGTTAAAACCAAAAGGTCTACTAAAGTTAGTGATTTTATACGCCGCGTCTAAAACTATAAGTTTGACATATCAACATATTAACTTATCAACATATCAACTTGAAAATGTTGGCATAAATTTGCAGGATATATAATATGGAAAAGAAGAAAACACTGGTATTAGGCGCTTCAGAGAATCCTGCGAGATATGGAAATATCGCCATACATCGCCTGCTGCGCTACGGTCATCCTATAGTAGCCGTGGGTAAGCGAAAAGGAACGGTTGAAGACGTGGAAATTTCCACTGAACCTGTCCACGACGAAGACGTAGACACTATTACACTTTACCTTAATCCTACCAACCAGAAACCATATTACGACTACATGATGTCCTTAAAACCAAAGCGCATCATCTTCAATCCTGGTACTGAAAACCCTGAATTGGAACGCATGGCAATAGCTAATGGCATAAAACCAATAGAAGCCTGCACTTTGGTTATGCTGAGCACGGGACAGTATTAGTCATCCCTCAAAAAAAGATCGGCAAGACTTATGGATAAATACCTGTTCCTGCATCTAGCAGGAAACTCCATTTATGAAGAGGCCGACATCCATTCAACTGAATATAGACAGGCCCTGCCACGAGGACTGGGATAAAATGAACCCGCAGGAGCAAGGCCGCTTTTGCGATTCCTGCCAAAAGACAGTGATAGACTTCACTACCTGGAGCGACAAGGATCTTTATAATTTCTTCGTCAACTACCAAAATGGTGTATGCGGCAGATTCTTTGGTAGCCAACTGAAGAAGGAGCTACATATACCACCCCAGCCCACCAGCAGATTGTACAGGTTGGCAATAGCTTGCGGGCTGACGCTCATGTTTGCCCAAATACCCCAGGCGCACTCCAGAGTGAGGCAACCTATTGAGCTGCTTGCCTATGAAGAAGACGGAGGCGATGATAAAAACACCAATGCGAAAGAAAGAGGCTCACTTAAAGGGCAAGTGATGGACGAGAACGGACTACCTGTAGCTTATGCCATCGTAGAAGTGACCATGAAAGGAATAAAAAAGACACAGACAGTTGCAGACATGAATGGCAGTTACAACATAGAAAGTCTGCCCGTAGGTAGGTATGAACTAAGCGCTAAGGTTGGCAAAAAGAAAGCTACTCTTATCAATATAAGGATAGCCGCCAATACGGAAACAAATAAGAATATCTCCATTACTACAGGTCTTGGCATACAGGCACCTGAACCTATAATGATGGGTGGTGCCGTGCCGGAGCCGATCATGAAGGGTGATGTAGCTCCAGAGCCCATCCTGATGGGTGAACCTGCGATGCCTGAGCCTCCGCCAAAAATCGGTAAACCAAGTATTAAAAAAGGAAAGGTGAAGGCGAGGTAATAATTACTGACTGCGACGTACATCCAGCGCCTCTTTAAACAAAAAATTCTTTCATTGTTGTATAACTATAAAAAAAACAATAATTTAGAAATTTTTTGCGTTTAAATACATGATAAAACACCTTACGTATAAATTCTTTTTATTTCTTTTCATTCTTTGCATCTTGGGCAAATTGAATGCCACGGGCCGATTGAATTATGGCAATGAAAAATCCTTTGGTTCCCTTACCGGAAGCGTGCTCTATAACGATCACGGACCAATAAGCAATGCCAGGGTTGAATTATTTCAAAAAGGCTCAAAAGTGGCAGAAACATTAACCGACAAGAGAGGAGAATTTAACTTTCCTATACTGTCTGCCGGCGTCTTTGAAGTAGAAGTAAACCGAAGTGGCGAAAAGAGAGCTTCTATTCATAATATACCGGTATCGCCCGGCAAGGAGACTGTATTGTTTGTTGATATAACCCTTGCCCGGGACACTCAGAAAGTCAATATTATGTTCTTTAAGTTAGACATGAATATGCAGAACTCTGAAGTGGTTTATATAGACTCCGTTCATGTTGACAGCACCGTTCTCAGAAGCAAATAATGCACTAACTTTATTGCTGGAACAGTAACAGACCCGCCGTGCGCATATTTACATTCATACTCTGCCTCTTTAGCTTCTCCGCCGGAGCCCAATGCGAGCCTGATTGCCAAAAGCATGGCAAACGTGCTGTTGTAGAAGGCCGCATAGTCAACAAAAACGGCGAACCGGCTGCGGGAATAAAACTAAAGATCAACACCGAACATGGCTGCCCGCGCACATCTGTTACTACCGATGCCTATGGAACTTACAAAATAGACCTTGCCGAAGGCAGGTATGAATTTGTCACTACTTATAAAACAGGTACAGAAGACAGCAAGAAAGTAATTGTCTATAAGGGTGAAAAAGTGCGCGTTGATTTTGATGAAAAAAGGATAAAGCGGAACGAAGTGCTGAAAGTAAGTGATGAAGACGACGAACCTTTAAACTAAGCTCTATTCCCCATTATAGCTATGTCCCATCCATAGCGCACCGCCAATGCTATCACGGCCGGCACCAGTTACAGAACTCATCACGTTAGTTTCTTCCCTCCAGCGCAGTGCACCTATCAGGGCCATTACCAATGCTTCTTTATATTGCACTACCGTTGCATCAGGCACTTCTACACTTATATGCTGAGGCATCAGGGCGTCCTGTATTTTTTCTACCAGGAATTTATTGAAAGCGCCGCCACCCGTCACCAGTAGCTTAGGCTCAGGTTTGGCAGAGGGATATTCGAAGGCAGCCTTTGCAACCTGCCCTGCAATATGCAGCACCATAGTGTGCAGCATATCCGCATTGCTGTGCTCCGACTCCAGCAGTACTGGGAAAGCCATATCCCGGGCCAGTTCATTACTCAGCGATTTTGGCGCAGGCTGCGCATAGTAGGCGGCATCATTTAGCTTGGTGAACGCTCCCACAAGTATTTCACCGGCACGCGCCATATCTCCGTTCTCGTCCATGGTCTTTCCCTCTCTCTCTGCAAGGCCGTTGAGTATTTGATTGGCAGGACAAATATCGAATGCAACCGGCTTATCGTTCTTTAATACGGTTATATTGGCGATGCCACCAATGTTCAACCAATAGTCATATTCACCAAAGAGCAGCTTATCACCTATGGGAACGATGGGTGCACCTTGTCCGCCAAGTGCTACATCAAGCGAGCGCAGATCACTGATAACAGGCAGACCTGTTACAGCAGCTATACTTGCGCCATCACCTATTTGTGTGCTGGCGCCATTATGGGGCTCATGAAAAACTGTATGCCCATGCGATGCTATAAAATGCACCTGGTGATGTAGATTATTCCGCCCTATAAATTGATTTACCTGTTCACCAAGATACCTGCCATAAGCAGTGTTCAGTTTCAGGAAATCAGGTACACTCTTCTCTTTTGCATCGGCAAGGTCACGAGCCCAATCTTCACTATACGGCACACAATCAGCACACTTTATCTCATAGCTCCATTTCCCCCTTATTTCATCCAGCTGAGCAAATACTATATCCAGTCCATCGAGCGAGCTACCCGACATTAAGCCTATGACCCTGTAAACCATGGCGCAAATATAAAGTTTGAACCACGATTTACATGATTTAAAGGGTTTCCT
>DASPNB010000602.1:0-2711 GCA_035626755.1 Flavipsychrobacter sp. | reverse complement strand
AGCCCGGCATTCCATACCCCATACCTTCGCTGAAGCCTTTAGGTATATTCTTTTTTATCGCTTTATATAATTTGTCCATGGGCACTATCCGTTCTTCGCAAATGGAATTTAGAACCATAAAGAAACTTCAGTTTATCAAGGTACAGACACTTTAAAATTTGGACAAAATAATGGAAATAATTTCCCGAAACATGCTGCATACAATATACCGTTCGGAGTGAATAATTATATGCTTTTAATTTATCACAACATTACCCTGAATTTAACCAAAGCGGAAAAGATAGAATTTATCAGAGACAATAAAAACCGTACGATGGCGTGTCAATAACCTTCGACAGGAATAAAATTTTCCCATATGTGCATTAGCAATCGTCTATATAAAGTATAAAAGCCGCTCCGATCGAGTGGCTTTTATATGGTCCCTGAGGAACAAAACTAAAAACGGAGCGCAGGCCCCGTTTTTTCCGCTGAAGATAGTACTACATATTTTCCAGGGCTTCCCGCATAGCATCCGGATTTTGCATTGCTTCCCAACCCACCGTAGATACCAGCACTATCATCATTACGATATACGACAGCGAGAACACCAAAGCAATAATGGCGCAAATGCGTCCTGCATTCAGATTGTTGTAGGAGCCCCGGGTATACGCGTGGGGACTGGCTCTATACAATCTCATATCCCTGGAGGCCAATACCAGTGCAATGATGCTGAGTATGGCACCGCCGCCCCAGCAGCAGCAGGTAATGATACCTATGATGCCCAATATCAAAACCGCGGTAGCATTGGGTAATGCCACCTGCGGCTGGTTGAAGTCCTGTTGCGGTTGGGTATAATCTGTCATATCAATTGGTGGTTTAGAATCTTGTAAATATAGTTAACGGCCATGGCGGCTACTGTAATAATAAACAATATTTTCAGAAAGTGGGCGCCGTTCTTAAATCCGAAAGCAACATGCAGCGCCAGGAAAATCACAGTAGCCATTATAAATAACAAAGGTGGGTATAAATTCCACGAGGCGGAAAGATCGCCCTGAAGCAGCGCCAACAGCGAACGTTGCAATCCGCAACCGGGGCAGTCCAGGTAAAAAAGTTTTTTGGAAGGACAGGTGAACATATGGCGCTGTAGCCAGGTGGTATCTGCAGCCGGCAATTCCATCAGGCGGCAGGTTTATTCTTTTGCTGCGCTGCTACCAACAGGGGACGGGCTTGCTGGTAAGTGGTTACCATTTGCCCTACCAGGTGAGCTATCTCATCTTTTCCGGAAGTGGTGCGCGCCTCGGCAATGTTCCTGCCCATGTCTTCTATCTTCGCCAGGCGGTCGTACATATCCTTTACTTTCACAATAGCTGCGCTGGATTTTAAGGTGTGAGCCTGCTTATATACGGCATCATAGTCAATGCCTTCTTCAGTGAGTTGCTGCAGGTTGTTCAGCCCCCCATCTACAGTGTTGAGGAAAATTTCGAGCAGCTCATATTTATATTTCGCATCGCCGCCCGACAATTCTTCGAGCATACTAAAATCAACTAATTGTTCCTCCATGTAAAAAAAGATTGGTCGCCCCGAACAAACTAAGGTCAGACACAAATATATAAGATGGCACGGTATTTTCTTTAGGTCAATTAATTATTATCAATTTTAGAATATTATAATTATATATGTATTTGACTATGAGAAACATAGGCTTGTAATAAATATTTGGTTTTGTAGCATAAATAACTAGCAAGACATGCAATAAAACATGTAGTATTTGTTAGATTTGCAGCGGATAAGGGAGATGAAATGGGAATTATATGGTATTTGTTACTGTATATAAATCATTGTTACAGTAACCGATACCTCTAGACTAAACGAAAAATATGCAATATAAAATACGCATCCTGCCGCGCTGGTTTATATTCCTGCTGGACCTGGCCTGTATACAGCTTTGCATTTTCTTCTCCTTTATATTGAGGTTCAACTTTAACCTGGAAGAGGTAGCCCGGTATGATATATCCTTTATACTCATCGCCTCGTTGCTGCTGAACGGCATTCTTTTTTACCTGCTGAAAAGCTATGCGGGCATCATCAGGTACACGAATATAGAAGATACATTCAGGCTGCTGATAGTAAACTCGATAGCCGCGATATTTTATTTCTCCATCAACTTCGGCGTTAACTTCTTTGCCGGCGATGTCAATCTTTTCCCGACATCAGTGGTGGTCATCAATTTCTTCATTACCAATTTCGTACTCATCACCTACAGGTTACTGGTGCGTTATACGTTCAACTACTATAAGGCTACACAGAGTGAGACGGTGAAAATAAAAGCGGCTGTTTTTGACACCGGCGAGTACGGTCTGCAAACAAAAAAAGTGATCAACAACTTTCCCAGCAGTAATATACAGGTGGTCGCCTTCATAGATGACATACTGAGCAAGAGCGGGAAGCTGATGGAGAATATCCCCATCTACAACACCGACGATCACAGTTTTGAACGGCTGAAGGAAGAGGGAGTTGAATTGCTGATCATTGCCAACAGGAATATATCGAAAGAGCAGTTGGTGCACCTGGTGGATGCGGGCCTGAAATATGGCATGAAGGTGCAGCAGGTGCCGCCCATACGCGAGTGGTTGAACGGACAGTTGGGCGCACAGCAACTAAAGGATATAAAGATAGAAGACCTGTTGGAGCGTGAGGTGATAAAAATACACAACGACAAAATACACTTTGAG
>DASPNB010000601.1:0-2161 GCA_035626755.1 Flavipsychrobacter sp. | reverse complement strand
TTGATAAAAAAGCTGGACATACTGATAATAAAGAGCTTTATTGGCCCCTTTATTGTCACGTTTTTCGTCACTTTGTTCGTGCTGGTCATGCAGTTTTTTTGGCTGTATATGGACGAATTGCTTGGCAAGGGGCTGGGTGCCTGGATGATCATTCAGTTGCTTTTCTATATGTCCACTACGCTGGTACCGCTGGCATTGCCATTAGGCATCGTACTTGCTTCTATCATGACCTTTGGCAACCTGGGCGAGAATTTTGAACTGGTGGCCATCAAATCGGCGGGCATATCCCTTTTGCGCTTTATGCGTCCGCTTTTGTTTTTTATCATACTTATCAGCGCCCTGGCCTTTGTGTTCAGCAACAACGTAATACCTTATGCTAACCTCAAGGCCTTATCGCTGCTGTACGACCTGCGCAATTCCAAACCTGCTTTTAATCTAAGAGCCGGACAATTTAACCAGGATATTGAAAATTATTCTATAAGGGTAGGAGAAAAAGATGACGACGGCAGCACTATAAGGAACATAATAATATACGACCATACCAGCGGTATGGGCAATGATAAAGTGACTATTGCTGAAGAGGGCCAAATGATATCTACAGCCGATAAATCTTATATGATTTTCAGGTTAAAGGACGGTTGGCGTTACGAGGAATACACTAACAATGACGGTTCTGAAAATAATGAGCAGGTGCGGATGTACTTTAAACAGTGGGATAAAGTGTTCGACCTGTCATCTTTCAAGCTGCAGCGCACCAACCAGGACCTGTTTAAGAATGCCTACCAGATGATGAATGTAAGGCAACTGGCCTACGAAATAGATAGTGCAGACAGATACAGGAGCAAGATACCGGATAAAGTATACAATTACATATCCCCTTATGTATCGCTCGCCGCTGAGGACAGCACCAGGAAACTATTGACCAGACTTGAAGCGCTTACCGCTCTTGCTACCACTTACGACTCCACCTTCATCACACTGGTGCCTGATTCGTTAAGGATACGTGTTTTGCAGCTTGCTTCGAGCCACGCGCGCAGCAGTAAGAACCTGGTGGAAGTGACCGTGTCCGACCTTTCGATAAGACAGATGAACTATGCCACCTACAAAATAGAATGGCACAGAAAATTCACACTATCTTTTGCCTGCGTCCTGCTCTTCCTGATAGGAGCACCGCTGGGAGCTATAATACGAAAAGGAGGACTGGGTATGCCGTTGGTAGTAGCTATCGCATTTTTCGTGGTATTTCACATTATGTCTATAACCGGTGAGAAACTGGCCCGTACAGAAGCTGTTGAAGCGTGGATCGGGATGTGGATGGCTACTGCCATGTTGCTCCCGATAGCATTTGTGCTGATAGGGCAGGCCAGGAATGATTCGCAGGTCTTTTCTAAGGAGTGGTACATAAGGATATGGAATGCAATAAGAGGACTGTTTAAAAATAAAAAGTGATTTGCAGAAGCCATATACCTCATACAATCCATTTTTTTTGGTCCCATTTTTTTTATGGCTGATAGTAGGCGGGGTATTACTGGTAACCCAGGGCGACGAAGCTATTTTCAGGTTTATCAATTTACACCATACCAGTTTCCTGGATGTTTTCATGTACCGGAGTACATTGTTGGGCGAAGGGCTGACCATTACGTTGGTACTATTGCTGCTATTAGGCATACCTCGTTTTCGTAACTGGTGGTATGTCACAGCTGCGCTGCTGAGCAGTGTTTTGCCATCACTGGTTACGCAGGCTGTGAAGCGGAGTGTAAATGCTCCACGACCGCTGAAGTTTTTCAGCGAGGCGGCCTGGATACATACACAACCAGATTGGCCACGGCATATGGAGCACAGTTTTCCCTCGGGCCATACCTGCGGGGCTTTTGCATTTCTTACTTTCATGGCAATATTACTGCCCGCCAGGTACAGGCCGTTGGGTTTGTTGCTGTTCCTGCTTGCACTGCTTGTAGGGTATTCGCGTATATACCTCGCTGTACATTTTATGCTGGATGTGTATGTTGGGAGTATTCTTGGCACGGGATTTACGCTGCTCATCGTTGCGCTTATGAATAAATACCAGGCGGTGTTTATTAAAAAGTAGTAGTAATATTGCTTATGTCTTCTACTTTCTCCAGGTATATGACAATAGCTGTTGTCGCTTCCTGCCTCTTTT
>DASPNB010000600.1:0-4536 GCA_035626755.1 Flavipsychrobacter sp. | reverse complement strand
TATACGGCGGCAGCTACCCATCCGGTCAGATAACGTCGGCATATAACGCTGGAACTGATATTCTAAAAGTTTGTTTTTGGGATACAACTGCGGCGAGCCGACCATCGCCTGCAATGTACGAGCTCGAGTGGACTTATGTGGATGACTACGATGTCGATATGTCGAATCTTAGTAGCACACCTTTGTCGACAAGCGCTATTAAATACGATTTTAAGAATAACGCAACGCGCATCATCACTGACAAACCATACTACAATATCCCAATTGTCTATGAGGACGGTTATGTTGTTTTTCGTGCCAGAATTATCCGGCCTGACACTTTAAGCTATGCTTTACCTATTTACACTGAGTGGTCAATTCCGGGCAATACCGGCCAAGTATCCTCACTGACACAATGGCGAAACTATTTTCAGATACCACAGTCGCATCTAAGCGATAGTATTAATTGGCAATATACGGTCAGTTTTGCTGAAGATGGGAAATACAAACAGGTAATGAGTTACTTCGATGGCTCTCTGAAAAATCGACAGACGATCACCCGTTTTAATAGTAAACCTAATAACGTAATCGCAACAGAGAACATATATGACTTCAAAGGCAGACCCTCTATCAGCATTCTTCCTACACCAACGATTCAGCCTAAATTTGGCTATATAGACGGGCTCAGTATTAATGCATCTACACAAATGCCGTATAAAGCTGCGGACTTTGATACCCTGCAACCACCATCTTTCTGTCCCGGTGAATTCAGCATATCGCCGCTGGATACTTCGGCCCTAGCGTACAAATATTATTCTAACCTGAACTCGGATCAGTCCGGGTTTCAGCAATTCGTGCCTGATGCCAAGGGCTATCCTATGGTTCACAGTATAATCGCGCCTGATAATGACCGCAAGATCATGAAGCAGGGGGGCGCAGGACACAGGCTGCAGATGGCTGACACCAATGTGACCAGGTATTACTATACCGGCGCCAACGGCCAGACTGAACTTAACAGGATGTTTGGTACCGAGATCGGAAAATTTGAATACTACAAAAAATCAGTAGTTGTTGACCCTAACAGGCAAACTTCAATTGTCATCAGCGACGATGAGGGCCGGACAATGGCTACGTCATTGGTAGGCCTGGGATCAGATAGCACCAGGTTCCCGATCGACCCGATGGTCTTACCTGACACCTGCAGTACTTGGGAGAATCTTCTCTATGGCATTACCCAGGTGCCTGTCAATAATACCTGGACGGCTAACCATAACTTCTTTGTGGAAGTAGAAGGGTATCATACCGCGCAATACTCAGTAATTATACCTCCTTTTCAGCCGTGTCCGGGCTGGTATCTGACCATTGGAGCCTCCTACGATTATAAAATGACCGATCAATGCGGAACCATAAAAATGCAGAAGGCCGAAACCATTGGCCAGACAGGTGTTTCCACAACGCCGACGTCAAATTCGATCATGGGCACGCCTCAGTCGGCGTATTTAGAACTTGGGCCCTATAACCTGGTCAAGAACATGACCTACAGCATGGATAGCGTTGAGGCGGCTGTTGATTTGTTTATCAATACCCCCGGTACATGCCTGTATGACCAGAACTATTTTATTAAGCAGGTCGTACTCGGAGAAGATTTTCCCTGCGCCCTGGACACTACAAATCCCTGCGACGAAGCAAGGGCTTTGATGAAAGAGGAACTTTTTCCCTACAACAAATATGGCGATGTAGATTCGGCACAGATAAACCTTGTAGTACTGCCGCAATCAGGGTATTCTATATTTGATAAGCTGGACCTGGTATCCAACAATATAGAGAACGGTTACCGGTACCAGTACTGCCAGCAGATACAGTGGCCCGATACAGTGTGGAAGAACGGTCTGGCGTATACTAATATCCCGCTGCTTCCCGTGGATACATTCATCTATATTTTTAATGATACTCTTGCTGAAGCTTTGCTGCCGCTCCACCCCGAATACTGCAAAGACTGCGACAGCGCGGAGGCGTTCTATACAGAGTTTTTGAGCAAAATACCAGACTACCAAACGGCCGAACAGATGGGATATTTTACGCTGGCCGATATTGTGACCAATGACCCCTTATATATAAACCATCCGACGCTGGAGGACAGCCTGAAATATCCGCGCTTCTCTGACCGGAGGATAGACAGCCTCTGTATAGCGCTTGCATTTTGCGGAGGTGTGGATTCCATACAGGTGAATAGTTGTTTCACTGAAGTGTTCAATTCAGAAACTTCCGGGGGTAACTATGATATAACCACGGCCCCGGCAATTATTAAGCAAAGCTATTTCGAAAAGCTGATCCCGTTTTATATCGGCAACCGGAATATCCGTAAGCAGGTGTATGAAGCCCAGGAGGATACGGCGACCCACTGCGCGCCTTGCGATTCGTTCCGGATGCGGCTTAAGCCGATTTCAGTATACGGGCCACAGGTGTATGGCGTTGCGGGAACAGATAGCGCCGTACTGGCCGAGCTGGTCAGCGGCTTTGGGGATGGCGTGGATCTGCCTGGCTGGATGTACGGGCTGATCGCGGGCAACTCCCAGGATACCGCTTACCTGGACTCCCTGGCAGATTACATGGCCCAGGTAAACCTGGAGTTTTGCGATACTAATGTGAGCCATATAGCCTATGAACTGATCAACTGCACAACGGATACTAACCAGATCCACCAGATCAGGGATTCATTATACAATTACTATTGCACAGGCGCCGGGGTTGGCGAGCAGATCACGCCCCAAGTGGTACGGCGGATAGTGGTAAATATCGGCCTGGCGCTCACTGACATTTGCAACCCTTACCTGGTAGATTACCTGCCTTATCCTATCCCTAGTTTGGATTTGGCGGGCCTGACCTGTAAGAACTATGATTTCTATACGGACTTTAAAGCTTTTCTTAACTCAACCGAAGTCAGAGCAAGTATTACGAACCTGAACTCGCAGGGGATGATGCTTTCCTCCGGCAATATTTTCCAGAACCAGGTTATATCACTGCTGGGCAGCAATAGTGCGACAATTTATACCAGCTATGACGCGGGCGAGCGCAAATATGAAATTGACGTTATCGCAAGTGGCGATACTTTAAAGCTTTGGCTGGCACGCTCTGATGAGCAGCTCAATGTTTGTTCCATGAGCCTTGACACGGTCGGCTACTGGGAGTTTTTTGATGTTACTTGCCTGAAGGCCGGTGTCTCAACGGTTTTTCCTTCCAGGATTAATGAATATAGTTTTATTGCAGACATGGTCATAGGCCATAACGGTGATACCGGCATCTGCCGCATGCTGGGCTGGAATGATGGCCTTGCCATGATGGACACCTCCATTGGGGAAATGTATTCCTGCCTTACCTGCCCGGAAATGCGCGCAGTATATGATGGTTTCAGGGACACCATGAATAGCTACGGTGTTTGCTGCACCGATCATCCGCTGTACTCTACTATGCTGATGAACTACGTTAACTACAACCTGCACAAACAGTATTCCTGGCTGGACGTTACCGAATTTGTTAAGTCCTGCGCCCTTGCCGATAGTGCGGAGTTCAGGGGCAGCTACGGGCATATCCGGGTAACGCTGAGTAGCGCAGCGGATGCCGTGACCCTGAAAGACTATGTGCTTAACACCTTTGATATAGGCGGTCTTAACTACGATATTTACAGGCTTGCCAATGGTGATGTGGAAATGCTGATATCTCTTACCAATATTCCGTACAACAGCCTGCTTTTGGTAAAGGATTATATTCTGAGCAACTACGGGGCCTCTGTTTACAACCAGTCTGCCAACAGCGACACATTTGCTGTAATACTGTTGCCTCAGCAGGTAAGCCATGAGTGGATAGAACCCTGGATCCAATATACTTCAAATGTGGTAGATGTTGTTGACACGGCTTTTGCCGAACTTGCTTTCTCCGCTGGCGCGCTTGATGCAAATAATACTTTACCCTTTAGAAGGTATGTGATTAAGAAAGATCCATTGGCCCCTGCACTTACCTATGCAGAACGGGTAGCCTTTACAGACTCCCTCATGCGGCTGGTGCTTGATACAGGCCTGTACAGCGTTGCTTACTTCAGTTATGACCCGATGATAGGCGACGACTATTACGAACCTGACAAGAAGGACTTTCTTCAATATAACTATGGGCTCAGTGACGTAAACCACTACATGCTCATCAAACGCCTTCGTTCCGATAGCCTGGAAACAAATATCATGAGCTACAATGGACGAATTGTAACTTACAACAGCCCATATATTGTTGGCGACCAGTCCGATCTGTTTATTTCCGCTCCTAACCAAAGCACTGCCAACCTTACGATGGCCAAAGCCATCTTTAGTTCCTGCAGCACCGCCAACACAGGTCGCATCTTTTACCAGGCGATAGGTACGGATGTAGCTCCGGCGTTTGGTTTGGCTTCCGGCGACCAGATAAAAGTGTACCGCTGCGGAGATAATAAAACATTTTGGTACCGCTTCTTCAAAGACCACCCTGATAACCGACTGTATAACCTTTACATTCAAGTACCCGATCATATAA
>DASPNB010000599.1:0-3567 GCA_035626755.1 Flavipsychrobacter sp. | reverse complement strand
TTTAGGATAGAGGTTGAGCTTTTTGTTCAGTGTTTCACTGGCCACGTTCATCGGGTCGGACATAGATGCTTCCAGGTCTGCTTTAGCATCAAGCAACAGCTTATCAAATTCCTTTTCGTCGAAGGTTGGGTTACGCAGCATATCTTCCAGCAAGTCCATTGCGGCCTTAAGATTTGCTTTGTCGGTGCTTATATTGGCATACAGCGTGTTGGTACTGCCATAAAAATTGATGCTGGTCTTTATTTTATCAAGCTGGTCGGCGATATCCTTCCGAGAACGGGTTTTTGTGCCATATTTCAGCATGCGCGAGGTGAGATAGGCAATGTTATTTTTACCGGACAGTGATTGCTCATCACCCATCTTGAACATCAGCGAACCTACGATCTTATCGCCCTTGGCGGGTTTGCGAAGAAGGGCATAGTTCATGCCGTTGCCCAGCTTGCCATACACCGTCTTTGCTTTTATATTTTCTATCGAGGCTTCAAAAGTCTCAGTAATAGTCTTTACTTCTTTCCCTTTATAGTTAGCAGTAAGCGCAGCGATATCCGGAACCGGCGGAACTATTGTGCGGTCAGGCGCTTTATCAGGGATGAAAATGCCTAGGGTGCGATTGCTTGGCTTATAATATTTTTTAGCCACCTCCTGCACGTCAGCCAGTGTCAGTTTTTCTATCCTGTCCCGGTAAATATACCACAGCTTATAATTACCCGCACCTATTAACTCGGTGAGCCCGATGGCAAAACCGATGGTATTATTATTCTGGTCTTCCAGTTGCTTTATTAATGTATTCTTAGCCCTGGTCAGCTGCTCATCAGTAATCGGCATACTACCTACCTTATCCATACTTGCCACAAACTCTTTACGCGCTTCTTCAAGGCTTTTATCCATCGGCACTTCAGCGCTGAAATAAGAAAAACCGGGATCCTGCAGGGTCATAGAATAGCCAGATACCTTACTCACCTTTTTAGATTCCACCAGTGCCTTATACAAAACGCCTGAAGGCTGATTGGTGAGGATCTCAATAAGAGCATCATTGGCGGGATAGTCTTTATCGGCAAATGGGGGTGTATGATAGCCCATGCCTACGTATTGTATATCACCATTGCGGCGAAGTTCTACAAAGCGTTCACCATCCTGCGGTGGCTCTACCGTCCATGCCTGCCTTAATTCTCTTTTGGGTTTTGGTATTGGGCTGAAGTACTCGCCTATCCAGCCAAGTGTTTTTTCAACGTCAAATTTACCCGCTACTATTAGCGTAGCATTATCAGGCTGGTAGTATTTTTCGTAGAATACTCTCAGGTTGCTTGCAGGCACCTTCTCTATATCTTCTTTGCTGCCGATAGTAGATTTACCGTAGTTGTGCCAGAGATACATGGTAGAAAGCACGCGCTCCTGCAGTATGCTTTCAGGATAGTTCTCTCCCGACTCAAATTCATTTCTTACTACGGAAAACTCTCTCGAAAGGTCTTCCTGCGATATGCGCGAGTTGATCATCCTGTCGGCCTCCATATCCAAGGCCCATTTCAGGTTGTCATCGGTGGCGGGCAGAATTTCGTAGTAATTGGTCCTGTCATACCAGGTAGTACCGTTGGCCTGTGCGCCTTTGTCAGCAATAATTTTCTTAATGTCGGTGAGCCGCTTGGTACCCTTAAAGAGCATATGCTCCAGCAGGTGGGCCATACCTGTTTCTCCGTAGCCCTCGTGACGGGAGCCAACGTAATAAACAATGTTCACCAGCACATTGTTCTTGGTAGCATCGGGTATCAGCAAGACCTGCATACCATTCTTAAGACGGTATTCGCTGATATTCTCCACCTTGGTCACAAATTCGGGTTTGCCCTGCTGGGCGAACGATGTGAACGCGCAGCACAGCAGCGCAACAAACAAGTAACGTGTCATAAGTATACGTTTGAGTGGTTTGGGACTATAAATATATCGCATTAAAACGATTTATGTTACAACAGAAAATGGAATTTATTGCTCCGGAGATATTTTCAGCAAGCTAAAAAATGCCTCCTCCTCTATTTCCTTTACTTCCCCCGGTTTGAGATCTCCAAGCTCAAGGTCTTCTATAGAAGTGCGGATAAGCCTCTGGCATTTATGGTGCACGGCGGCCACCATCTTCCTGACCTGGTGGTATTTGCCTTCCGTCAGAGATAGCTGCAGCCATGTATGGGGCAGGTGATCTAAGTCATCGTACCTGCCCGGTGCCAGGTTCTGTGGCTTTTCTACTATGTGCACGTCGCAGGCACCTGTAGTGTATTCTACCCCATCTTTTATTATTATAGGAATACCACTTCGAAGCTTTTCAAGCCGCTCCGGGCTCACCTTATTCTTTACTCTCACCAGGTAGGTGCGCCTATGCGGCACAGGTCCCTGGAAAAGGAGCCTTGTCACTTTCTTATTAGTAGTGAGTATCAGCAGCCCTTCAGAAAGTTCATCCAGCCTGCCAATGGCATGTATGCCTTCAGGGAAATCGAAGTCCAGGTCAGCAAGGCTGGTGCTCTCAGTGCCAATAAACTGAGAGAGCATATTGCACGGCTTGTAAATAATATAGTACCGGTGGTCTGACATTATCGCGAAACTAGGCATTCTCTCGCCACCTCTCATTATCATAAAATCGAATACGACACGCTCAGTGCTACCCTGAATACTTAATTTTGCCTACGTTTGCACTTTGCACGGAATAACGAACGATCAATAGAAGGACACCGAAATGGCATTGCTTGGCAATCTGATATCACGCTCACTACGATTAAGAAAACAGTTCAAGCTGCCTGTGGCCAGCCCACAGACCTACCAAAGGCATACGCTCCGCCAACTGCTGGAACGGGGACAATACACCAAATTTGGCAAGCACTATGACTTTGGCCGCATCCTTAGCCAGGAGGTAGACTTTATGACGGCCTTCCGCAAGACGGTTCCAGCTTTCACCTACAACGAAATGTACGCCCAATGGTGGCACCGTGCCCAGAAAGGGGAAGAGAACGTGAGCTGGCCGGGCAAGGTTAAGTATTTTGCCCTTAGCTCAGGCACCTCTGAATCTGCCAGCAAGCATATCCCGGTTACACAGGATATGATCAGGTCGATAAAGAAGGTTGGCTTCAAGCAGCTGTACAGCATGACGGAGTTCGATATACCCTCCAAATCTTTTGAGAAGGGTATTCTCCTGCTCGGTGGTACCACCAGTCTTTTTGAGAAAGGCGATTATTATGAAGGTGATATGAGCGGCATCAGTGCCAAGAATATGCCCCGGTGGATGTCTTCGCTCTTCTACAAACCCGGGCAAAAAATTTCCAAACGCCAGAACTGGGAAGACCGCATCAAGCTCATCGTCCGCAAAGCGCCCCAATGGGATGTGGCGACGGTTTGCGGGGTACCTGCATGGGTTCAGATCGTTCTTGAAGAAGTTATTAAATACCATAAGGCGAAGCACATACACGAGATATGGCCAAACCTGAGCGTCTATATACATGGCGGTGTAGCATTCGAACCTTATCGCGATAGCTTTAAAAGGCTGCTCGGCAAACCCATTACCTTTATAGAAACCTATATGGCCTCTGAGGG
>DASPNB010000598.1:0-2964 GCA_035626755.1 Flavipsychrobacter sp. | reverse complement strand
GCAGCAGTGTTTTACGTGCTTGTGGTCAGCAACCGCTATTATGAGGTTACCAGGTCTACTAATAAATATGGCCTGCACCTTAGCCCACTCGACAATCCCACAACGGCTGCGGATTTCATCAGGACCTGGGATATCAAGGGTCCCGCTTTTTCTGACTATTTCGTTTCTTCATATTTGCTATATGACTTGTATCCTGATTTCAAATCTTATATAGATCTCCGTGACCTGGATATTTTCCCCTCAAAGTTTTTTAACAGCTATTTTGACCTGTACAATAAACCGGAAAAGTTTTACCAGCTGGACTCGGTCTATAAATTTAATTATGTCGTCCTTGCCACCTCTCAACTTACATCGCTTCAGCAATTGTTGTATTGGGGCGAGGGGTTCAATGTTGTGCATATCGATCCAGTAGCTGTAATTATGTTACGTGTCGGGCCGCAAAATGAGCACCTCAACCGTGGGCCTGCGGCACAAAAACTCTTTACCTGGCCGGAAGAAACCACCGATCCGGGCTGGGCCGACGCATTGACGAAAATGTTGAATCCCACGGTGTCTTACGAAAAGGAAGATGAAAGGTACACACCGCTTCAGGCTGCCAAATATTACAATATGGTACACAATTCCAGCGTGGCACTCAGGTTTATGCGGCCGGCGGTACAAACGGATTTCGCTGACGACCCGGACGCATTGGCGACAATCGGCCTGGTATATAAGGATTACGCCGACATGGTAGAGCCGGATGAACAGAAGCGGAAGATGCTGGACAGTGCACATATGTACTTGCATAAGTCACTTGACTTAAGCGATAAGGTACCCAACGCACATTTAGGGCTCGCTATTTTAGCAGTTAACCAGGGCGATTTCCCAACGGCTGAAAAGCATCTTAAAAAATACATTGATCTTGAACGCAACAACGACTATGTTTATTACCTGGCAGGGATTTGTGCCCGTAACTTATGGCAGTCGGGGGCGGGAGACAAACCTGAAGACGTAATCGGGTATATGAAAAAGTCTGTACGCCTGAATGAGCGGAATGACAAAGCGTACCTGTATATGGCAGAAGCATATTGGGCAATGGATGACCGGGACAAAGCAAGAGAATGTATGAGAAAGACCCTCAAGCTGGGCATACCATGGGCGGCTTACGAGAAGGATTTACATGAAAAAATGAAAAATCTGACCGGTATAAGGCAGGCGCCGGTTCCTGCCGAAATGATTGAACATAGTCACGACGGCCATAATCATTGATAAAATTTCCGATAAGAAAGCAAATATTTAAATCCACTGTTGCAACTAAGAATTTGCACGGGAAGGAAAGTACCCTCATTTTTTAATGCATTCCATCCACAGTTTTAATGTACCGCGCCAAGAGGCCCTAATCTACTTTTGTTCTCTCTAATTCTTAAGCGAACTATATGAACAAAAAATTATTACTTGCGGTGTGTGCTATTTTTATAGTCTATGCCTGCAATAAAAAGAATGCCACTGTTGACACGAACGTAGCAAAACCCGTGGGGAAAACTGATATCAACTCTTACGCTATGATGGGGCTGGATTCACCGTTTTTACTGCCGGATACAGCCAATATAATGATTCAAAGCTACCTGAATAGTATCAAGAACGATCCCACGCAGTTAAAATCCCTGATCGTAGACGCAGGTGCACTCCGCTATTACCTGCAGAATCCCGATATTACACATGTAAAACTTATGTTCGCACATAGGATGAACTACATCCATGCAGGGCATGAGGACCAGCCGGCAGATGGCCTTGACTACAACGCCATGACCCTGGTCATAACGGCATTTGACGCAAATGGTAATTATATTTATACCCCGGAGGGGGCGGTAATGGATCATTGCAGGCCTTGTCCGGTTGATTGCCCGACTGTTGGTACTGCATCAAGTGACATAATAATGACTGGCCAATGATTCCGGATAGCTTATTTTTTATCTACCTCGGAGTAATATTTTTAGCGATCCTGGGCGGCGCATATAAGTTGCGGTCCAAAGACACTGCTTCAAAAATACTTGTGGCACTATTGTGTCTTACCCTGGCAAGTGAGCTGATCGCGCATTGGGCTGCAATAAAGTATCGGAATAACATGTTTGTGTATCATATCTTTTCGCCGATACAACTCATAGTCCTTGGAGTTTATTTTGATAAGGTGGTCGGGCGTCTTCATAAGAAGCGGATAGCAACTACGATCGGTATTGTCGCAGCAATAGCCGCAGTTGTGAATACTGCGTTTTTTCAATCGCTGAAAACATTAAATTCCAATTTCCTCCTTCTTGAAGGATTGATCATTATGGCCCTTGCTCTTTACGCCTTCCAGCTAATTCTTTCTGACGATAAAATTAACATATACCGTTATGGCCACTTCTGGATGATTGTCATCCTGATATTCTTTTGGAGTGTAACATACACCACCTGGGCATTGCATTCTGTCTTGAAAGTGAAAAAGCTGTTCGTCATGCCCCTTGTGACTCATTTGTTATGGACAGTTAATGTAATAACCTATTCGGCAATAGGCTTTGTACTTTTATATTTTTCAGGTAAGCGTTTGGCCAATGAATGACAGCTATATAATTCCACTACTTGTTGCGGGTTCCATCCTGATACCGATGTTCATGTTCTACATCACGACGTTCGTCATCATCAGTAAGAACAAGGAAAGGAGGAGCGAGGCAGAAAAAAGACAGATGGAGTTTCGTTATGAAAAACAATTGTTACAGGCAATGTTAGAGGTACAGGAGAAGGCAATGAACCAGATATCGCAGGAAATTCATGATAATATTGGGCAGGTACTGGCCAGTGTTCATATGAATATCATTTCCCTGTCCAAAGGCCTCGTTACCGATACGGATCAGGTCCTGGCAGATTCTAAGGAACAGGTAGCCACGGCCCTGAAGGATCTCCGGAATCTAAGTCATGTCCTGAACAGCAGGTACATCAATAAGATAG
>DASPNB010000597.1:0-2841 GCA_035626755.1 Flavipsychrobacter sp. | reverse complement strand
TTACAAACGTGTACCTAACTATCGTGATCTAAGTCCGCAGGAAGAGTGGGAACTGCTGGAGAAAGGTTACAACCGGGTAACGGATACCTGCATACCGGAAGAAGAAGCTTTCCGTCGCATACAGCGCCATATAGAGAAAATATGGAAGGATGCTGAAGCTAAGGGCGAACGTTATTTCCCGCATGAGTATATGTATAAGCTTTTGCTTAGCGAAGTGATGAAGCCGGACTATGAAATAGATCCCAAGCATAGTTGGATGATAGCTGCTGCTGAGAAGAACCTGCCTATTATTGTTCCGGGTTGGGAGGATAGTACCATGGGTAACATTTTCGCATCTTACTGCATTAAAGGTGAACTGAAGGCAAGCACTATGAAGAGCGGTATTGAATATATGGTATGGCTCAGCGAATGGTATCGTGCCAATTCATCAGGAAAAGGCGTCGGCTTCTTCCAGATAGGTGGTGGTATTGCGGGTGACTTCCCGATATGCGTGGTGCCTATGATGTACCAGGACCTGGAATGGCATGATGTTCCATTCTGGAGCTACTTCTGCCAGATAAGTGATTCTACTACCTCTTATGGTTCTTACAGCGGCGCTGTACCGAATGAAAAGATAACATGGGGTAAGCTGGATATCAACACTCCGAAATTCATTGTAGAAAGCGATGCTACGATTGTGGCTCCATTGATATTTGCATACTTGCTTGGCTGGTAAAACCCCAACCCCTAAAGAGGCCATAGATATTAAAGAGCGGTAGGTGACTATCGCTTTTTTTAATTTCAAACTCGGGATATTTTTTTCAGTTTTTTGGCTGCAAAAGTTCCGTATATCACCAGGCTGTCCAATAAGGCGAATACAACATTTATAACAATTACTCCAACTATCGCCTTTTCTCCAGCAGGATGCGTTATACTTAACAGTTGAACAATTATAAAGAGCAGCAGTGATAAGGAGAAAACCAAGCTATAGAGAAGGAGAAAGACAGACGGCCATTTAAAGCTAAGAAGGGATATGATTAGAAAACAGGAACAAATCAGGTAAGCCACAAACGTAACAGTTCCCTGGTTTGCAAATAGGCTTACTGTAAATAGTATAAGAAACAGAGAAGAGGTCATGGCGGCGACTTGTCCCACCCGGACTTTTCTTTTTAAATTTCGCCTTCGTTTTGCTTCTTCGTTAATGGCTACGAAGATTGTTGATTGGTCTTCCATAGGCTGAAAATAGTAAGATTTGCTAGAATTGTTAGTTAACACGGTCTTGCTAATCTCTAGTAAAAAAAAGCGATAAAAATGCGCACGAATGTTCTTCACTCATACCTTTTTTATTTTCTTGAGCAGGTGTTCCATTCCCACGAGTTCAGCGGATGTTGCTATTGCTGTTATGCTCACACCCAGCACGCCGTGTAAATTTACATTTTGTCCTGTCTGCAACAGGTTGGGTATGCGGGTGCGGGTGGCAATTGTAGTTTCGGCGGGCTTGTTCACGTCTTTCAGTATGCCGTAGAGCGATCCTTTGGGTGTAGCTGTGTAGTCGCGGTAGGTGAGGGGAGTAGCGGCGCTTTGCGCTACTATGTTGCCTTTTAGTCCCGGTATCCTCTGGTAGACTTTTTCTAGGAGTGTTTCTGATCGTTCAGCCTTGAAAGCCTCATAGCTTTCACCCCTGTTGTGTTCATCTCCTGTGCGGTTATGCGTGTCCCGCCACTGTGCTACTTCTTCGTAATGCATGTAGCTAAGAATAGAGAGGCTTTCCGCATAGTCGGGGTTTTGCCCGTCTTCTGTAAAGAACAGGGCATAGTTAGCGGGCCATTTACCCGGTTGATAGTGTACCGCAGCCCAACTGTCTTCTGTCGCATTCCAGTACAGGTTGTGCCTGCGCATGGGGACTGTACCGGGCTTCAGCACCAGGTTCAGCATAAAGGTGGATACAGTTTGCTGTAGTCCTTCTATCCTGCGCTTGTAGGCGGGTCTTATTTCCTTTGTGTCCAGGATCTGCAGGAGAACTTCGGGGGCAAGGTTAGAGATAAAATGCTTCCCATAGAAACGTTCTCCTTCTTTGTTTTCAGCATAGCTTATGGTTCCGTCTTCTTCATGAAGTTTCACTACCTCGTTATTCCTGGATACCTCGCCGCCATGCTGCCGTAGTTCCTGCCAGAGAAACTTAGATATCTGTGAACTGCCGGGAACAACTTTATGTGCGCTGTGTACATAACTTTCCAGTACCAGTGCATGGAGGAAGTAGGGGGTCTTACCTGCCTCGCCGGCGTAGAGCAGGTTGTTTCCGGTAAGTACTTGCTGTAGTTTTTTGTTGGAGGTGATCTTAGCTATTGTATCAATTAGTTCCAGTCCCGACACCGCTGCTTTTTCATCAGCAGAACCAAGTCTCAATCTGTATAAAGGGAAATGATCACCAACATTTTTTATTGAGCTGATATATTGTTGCAAAGCTTTTTCCTCACCGGGGAAATACTTTGCAAGCTGCGCCACAAAGTTCTCCTCGCCTATAGCCTGTGGATATTCTGTTTCCTCGTCACCGAAGGCTACCTTATCAAAGCCATTCTCATCAAAGGCCTTTAGCTTCAGCTTGTCCATTATGCCGGCGTAACTGAAAATGCGGTTAAGCGTATGTCCTTCGCCCAGTCCGCCTATGTAGTGCACGCAGCTATCAAATACTTTCTTCTGCACAGAGAATGTTTGCAGGCAGCCGCCTACCTGCTTATCTTTTTCCAGTACGCAGACCTTCAGTCCTTCTTTAGCCAGCAATACACCACTCAGCAGCCCGCCCAGGCCGCTTCCTATTATCACCACATCATATTGCTTGTCGGTCAAAAGCTAGTTGTTGTT
>DASPNB010000596.1:0-9350 GCA_035626755.1 Flavipsychrobacter sp. | reverse complement strand
CTTTTGTGTACCTTTGTAACGTTCAAAATCAACCATTTTTTGTTGGTTTCTGCCATGCATCCGAAGGTGGCAAATTCAAGAGATTTACCGCATAAAAGGTACTTCGGATAGATAAACTATATGAGTACAGAAAACGAGGTTTTACAAGTTCCTGCTACCCCGGGATATGATGCCGGTAGCATCCAGGTTTTAGAAGGTTTAGAAGCGGTACGCAAACGCCCCGCCATGTATATTGGCGATATCGGTGTTAAAGGCCTGCACCACCTGGTATACGAAGTTGTCGATAACTCTATCGATGAAGCCCTTGCCGGCCACTGTAAGAACATTTACGTAAAGATCCATACAGATAACTCCATCAGCGTAGAAGATGATGGTCGTGGTATCCCTACAGGCATGCACCCCAAAGAAGGTAAGTCAGCCCTGGAAGTAGTAATGACCGTGCTTCACGCAGGTGGTAAGTTCGATAAAGACAGTTATAAAGTATCCGGTGGCCTCCACGGTGTGGGTGTTAGTTGCGTAAACGCACTTAGTAGTCATCTGCATACAACAGTATTCAGGGAAGGGAAGATATTTGAGCAGGAGTATAAATGCGGTATACCTCAGTATTCTGTAAGGGAAATCGGCACTTCGGATAAGCGGGGCACACGCCAGCATTTCTGGCCCGATGGTACCATCTTCAAAGAAACTACTTACAACCGTGAGATCCTCGCCGGCCGTCTCCGTGAGCTTTCGTATCTCAACAAAGGCATTCGTATTGTCCTCAGCGACGAACGGGAGCAAACTGAAGAAGGACAAGAGTTTTCGGAAACTTTTTACAGCGAGGGTGGTATAGTTGAATTCGTGCAGATGCTTGATCGCAATGGCAAGCGCGATCCGCTACTAGCAGCTCCTATATATGTAGAGGTGCACGATAAAGAATCTAATGTAGCCGTTGATGTAGCCTTGTCTTACAATACTTCTTATAACGAGCACATATTCTCTTACGTAAATAATATCAATACCATCGAAGGTGGTACACACGTTGCGGGTTTCCGCCGTTCTATCACACGTGTATTCAAATCATATGGCGATAAGAACAAGTTGTTCGAAAAAGCCAAAGTGGAGATCACAGGTGATGACTTCCGCGAAGGACTCAGCGCTATTATCTCCGTTAAGGTCCCGGAACCTCAGTTTGAAGGCCAGACCAAAACCAAGCTGGGCAACAATGAAGTAATGGGCGTAGTGGACGTTTGCGTTAGTCGCGTGCTGGAGGCCTACCTGGAAGAGCATCCCAAGGAAGCAAAGTTGATTATCGATAAGGTGATCATCGCAGCTCAGGCCCGTGCCGCTGCACGCAAGGCCCGCGAGATGGTGCAACGTAAGTCTGTTCTTACCGGTGGCGGTATGCCCGGTAAACTCGCCGACTGCTCCGATAAAGATCCTGAGCGTTGTGAGCTCTACCTGGTGGAAGGTGATTCAGCCGGCGGTACCGCCAAACAAGGCCGTGATCGTACGTTCCAGGCCATCCTTCCGCTGCGCGGTAAGATCCTGAACGTTGAAAAAGCCCAGGAGCACAAAATATATGAGAACGAGGAAATCAAGAATATGTTCACTGCCCTCGGTGTGAGCATCGGCACTCCTGAAGATCCTAAAGCGCTCAACTTAACCAAGCTGCGCTACCACAAGATCATCATCATGACCGATGCCGACGTGGATGGTTCTCACATCGCTACTTTGATACTTACCTTCTTCTTCCGTTACATGGAAGATCTCGTAAAGCAGGGCTACGTTTACCTCGCTCAGCCACCGCTTTATTTGGTGAAAAAGGGTAAAGACCAGGCTTATGCGTGGAATGAGGAGCAGCGTAAAGAACTGGTACAGCGCTTCGCCAACGGTAAAGAAGACAGCGTAAACATTCAGCGCTACAAGGGTCTTGGTGAAATGAACGCAGAACAGCTTTGGGATACAACCATGAATCCCGATACCCGTACGCTGAAGCGTGTCACTATCGACAGCGCCGCAGAAGCCGACCGTGTATTTGCAATGCTCATGGGCGAAGAAGTAGCCCCCCGCCGCGAATTCATCGAACAGCATGCTAAGTATGCAAGAATAGACGCGTAAACATGATATCTCCAGATAGAATAAAAGCCGGCACTCGCCGGCTTTTATTCTATCTGGTAAGTCTTTTTATAGTGGAGCTCGGTCAATATTTCCGGTTAGCGGCTGATGCATCATAGAGGCGCCCATTCTAGGTTTTACCAATATTGGAGGCGTATGAGGCGCAGCAGTGGGCGCGGGCGCCACAGGAGGCCGTGGAGGGGCCGGAGCTGCAATTGCCGGATTAGGAGGCGTAGCCGGAAAATCTAATGCGATAGCCGTTATTATATTGTAATGGTGAGATGCAAATGAAATGTCAAAATAGGCATCATTACTTGTCGTAATACTGGTACACATTGCCCGGGTTATCCTAGTTCTATTTAACTCCCCTGTTGCTATTGTAGCTGTAAGAAATCTGTTTACGTAACCTTGCGCCTCAGCATATGAAATAGATAAAGCACTTTGAATATCGCAAAATCTGGGACATTTTACATATTTAGAGTATAGCATACACGATCCCGGTATCACTTGACCTTCAGGATTAAAAGCAACAAGTATGAAAATATTTTCGTCTTGTGCGTTTATGCCGTCGTAAATATATACAGTGTTGTTGCAATAGTTGCAAATGGTTCTCAAATCATCGGTCTGTATATGATAAGATTCTCCGTTAGCAATCATCGCCTTAAAATACATGCGTTTTTCTTCCGCAGTTGCATCATGGAAATAAGCTGCATATTCCTTATATGCTACCGTATCGAAAATGGCGGGATTATGGATATGTGCTGCAGATGAAAGTGATTTTGCGCTATCCGCACCGGAACGCTCGTTCTTTTCGGAGTCCCCGTTTCCACATGAATAAAGGGTTAATATCACTAACAATAAAGAGAGAATCTTGGATCTCATAATATTACGATTTAAATGAAAACTATATTATTTATTTGATAATTCATAATTTACATTATGCATTTTTACAAAAGGCTTGTTCTGATTGCTGTAGCGATTTTGGGGTTATCTGACTACGCACAGGCTAAGGCTCCTATAAAATCCTTATGGGAAGCATATAGTGCTCAACACAATGCCTTCCAAAAGGTAGCTCTGCTGCAAGAGATATCAAATCAATATTTGCAATTAAATGATTTAGGGGCAAGGGACAGTGTATATGAGCTGATTTTAGAAAATCTGCAGCTGAGTAATATCAGCGATACGGATCGTATCGAAATTTATTGCTCATACTTTAATGCGAATGATTTTAGGAATAGGAATGTAGCCTTACGGCTGGCAGATAAAATGATGAAACTGTCGAAAGATGCCAATAATCCTAAATGGCAATTTTATAGCTATGCGTCTTTGGCTAAATTCTACGACTGTGAAGCCGAGTACCAAAAAGCACTGACACATTCGAACAAGGCCTTTTATTATGTAAATCTCCAACGTGATGATTCGCTTAAAGTACGGGGCTTTTTGTTGTTAGGTCATTGTTTGGAAAATGTAAACGACAAGCAGGCAGCATTTAGCAATTACCTTAACGCATTGTACTTATCAGACAAAATGGACAACGTCCATCTAATGAAGGATTGTTATGAAGCACTTTCGTTTTTTTACAGTCAAATACCTAACTATGATAAAGCGAGAAAGTACAAGAACCTGGAATATGACCTTTTACTTCAACTGGCTTGCGATTCTGTGGATCTAATGGGGTTGCGTAGCGACTTGGCGATCATATTATTTAGTACAAAGGAGGATAAAGAGGCATCGAAAATTATTGATGATGTAATTCGTTTCGCCATACGAGGGCAAGCTATTCCGTTAAAGGAAAGTGCATTTGCCATTTATAGAAGATTTTTGATAGAAAGAGGTGATTATGCAAAGCTGTCAAATTTATATACAAAGCAGTATCCGGAAGAACTTCATGCTATCTCAACAGCAGATACGACACTCTTTTATCGTTTGAAGGCCTTTATCACGGAAGCAGATGGGTATAACGATTCTGCAAGGTATTATTATAATTTGGCTGAAAGAGGAATTTTGCGTGAAGGTAGGGGCAGTGTATTTCTATCATTTTTTTATCTACGATATGGCCAGTTTTTGGCGCGCATAGATGACCACGAGCTTGCAAAGGTCAAAATGGGTCTTTCATATAAGTATGCAGCAAATGCCCATTACTTGCTTTATATGATCGAATCGACCCAATACTTGGATATTATTAGCAGAAAATTGGAAGACTACCAACTGGCGTATTACTATGAAAGACTCAATAGAGCCTATTCCGATACTTTGAACATGGCAAATAAAGAGAGTGAATTGCTCATGCTTGAAATCGACAACATTGCCAAGCAGCAAGAACTTGAAAAAGAACGCCTGCACCACGAAACCGAACGCCGGCACAACCTTCAGTTAATGGCTATTACCATAGTCATCTTTACTCTTTTCATTATTCTCGCTATGCTGGGCTCATTCAGTGTGCCAAAATGGGCTATCCGCACAGTCGGCTTCTTTTCCTTTATCCTCTTCTTCGAGTTCATTATTATGATCTCTGAGCACAGCGTTGAAATATATACACATAAAGAACCCTGGAAAATCATGCTGTTTAAGCTGATACTGATCAGTATCCTTGCCCCTACCCACCACTGGTTGGAGCATAAAGTGCTCAACTACCTTTACGAGCATAATATCATGGCAGGCTTCGGCTCCCGCCTTCGTACCGCATTAACCCCTAAGTTCCTTGTTACGCCCCAACCACAGATCCTTCCTAACTTCGAAGAAGAGCAGTTGCCGGAGGACGATGAACTAAAAGGAGATACAACTAAACCTGTATCGCCTCCAAACCAGGACTAGGCAAACGCTATATCTGCTGCAGCTCCGTGAGGCGCTTATAAATACTCTGTTCTTCCAGCAATGCGTAGTGGTTACCACGCTCTACTATTTCACCGTCCTGCATTATCAGTATCTCATCTGCTTCTTTAATGGTGCTGAGGCGGTGTGCAATTACCAGCGTAGTGCGTCCTTCCATTAAGTTGTCCAGGGCATCTTGCACCGCCTTTTCAGCTTCAGTATCCAGCGATGATGTCGCCTCATCTAGTATCAGTATAGGTGTATTCTTAAATACTGCCCTTGCTATACTCAGCCTCTGCCTTTGCCCCCCTGATAAACGAATTCCTCTGTCACCTATAGTAGTATCATAGCCGTCTTCCGTCTGCATAATGTATTCATGAGCATTGGCAATCTTCGCCGCCCCTACCACGTCTTCCATCTTCGCATCAGGCTTGCCCAGCGCTATATTATTAAAGATCGTATCGTTGAACAGGATAATTTCCTGGCTCACAAAGCTCATATGGCTCCTCAGCGATTCCATACTCAGGTCTCTCACGTCCTTTCCATCTATAAGCACCTGCCCGTCAGTCACATCATAAAAGCGCGCAACAAGATCAGCCACCGTCGATTTACCAACACCCGATGGCCCCACCAGTGCTACCTTCCTGCCTTTCTCCAGCTTAAAGCTCAAATTCTTCAGCACAGGCACATCACTATAACCGAAACATACATTCCGGAACTCTATACATTTATCAAAAGATTCCAGGGCCAAAGCTCCGGGTTTGTCTTTTACTTCTATAGGCTTATCTATTATCTCCAGTATGCGCTCTGCCGATGCTCGTCCTTGTTGTATATTAGCCAACGCCACCACTATTGCTTTCGCCGGGCGTATCACTTGTGAGAATATAGCAATGAAAGCTATAAACGAACTCGCACCCAGTCCTCCTTCATTCCTCAACACCAGTCCGCCACCATATATCAGTATGCATGCTACCACTATCACCCCGGCCGCTTCCGAAAAAGCTGGTGCCAGTTCCCTTCTCTTAAAACCCTGCAGGCTCGCCTTCCTGTAAAAATCATTTTCCCTGGCAAATCTCTTCACTACAAAGCTTGTCGCATTAAACGCCCTGATAATACGCATACCCAGCAGCGTTTCATCTATAATGGTCAGTAGTCTTCCCATCGATGCCTGCACATCCTGCGCCTCTTTTCTTAGCCTTTTAGTAACGGTCGCTATACCAATAGCCGAGATCGGTATAATGATCAGCGTAAACAAAGTCAGCTTTGCAGATATAGCGAACAGCGCAATAAAGTAACCGATCAATAAATAAGGCTCCTTAAATACCACTTCTATAGAATTAGCGGCCACTCCCTCTATTCCATATACATCCGAATTCAATCTTGATATCAGGTCTCCCTTATGTTCCTTGGTAAAGTACCCCAGGTGAAGCTGATTTATCTTTTCAAACAGCGCCTCCCTCAACCTTTTCACTAGTAGAGTTCTTGCATTCACCAGGCACCTCTGTGCCAGGTACCTGAATAGGTTGGTCATCAGCACAGCACATACTATCATCCCTGCCAGGAAGTATAATGCATATACTGGGTTGGTAGTTTTGAATCTATATACCAGGTAATAAAAATAATCCTTGAAGAAATTCGATGAAACGCCAAACTCTGGCGCTTGCGCATACTTAGCCGAATCTGCTGTACTAACAGGATCAAACAAATAATTCAGCAGCGGTATGATCAGCGCAAACTGGAATACACTGAAGAACACCGCTATCAGCGTGAATATAAAAAAGGGAACAATAAACCTGCTGTAGGGTTGCGCATATGCCAGTATCCTGCCGTATATCTTCATTATCCTACTTTAAACTTCTGTATAGTTCTATGTACTGTTTCGCTGCCTTATCCCAGCTAAAAGATTGGCTGTGTGCTCTTATATATTCATGCATATTATTATCACGGTATTGCCTCATCCCCTCTACAAACACGTCCTGCATCTGCTCCCGGTCAAAGCCTTCAAAATAAAATGCTTTATCACTTCCTATTTCCGGAAGTGCTGCTCTCCTCGACAGAAATACCGGCTTTCCTACCGACATGGCTTCCACCACCGGCAGTCCAAACCCCTCCGCCAGCGAAGGCATCATAAAAGCGTAGCAATTCTCGTAATACCATGCTTTCTCCGTTTCACTTATATTGTATAGCAGCTGCACATTGTCTTCTATTTTCAGCCTCCGGGCTGATTCTTTTATGAAGTTTGTATACTCGCTATCATCGGGTCTTCCTGCTATTAGTAGTTCTAGTTCCCTATTTTGCTCCACCAGCGGTAGCAGCGCATGAAAATTCTTCTTTCTGCACATCACACCTATTGAGAAAAGAAATGGACGCCTCGGTTTATAAGAATGATGCTGCAGCGCAGGCTCTTCCAGCGAATTAGTCCCATTCAGTATCACATGCAGCGGCTTGTTCCCAATAGCACAGTGAGCCAGCACATCATTTTTCGAAAACTCAGATATGCATACGATCACATCACTTCTGTCCACGTTCTTCTGCAGATGACGTAGATACTTTGCCTTCTTTGCTTCGGTGCTGCCTTCATACAGGAAGTTCAGGTCATGAATGCTAAGCACCACTTTTATTTTTCTGTTTCTTTTCGGTATGTACTGGGAATTCTGGTAGGTGCAATGCCATATGTCGTGTCCGCTTAGGTTCGGCAGGTAGAACTTTCTCAGGGAATTTTGGCCGACATAATTTGCGTTTTCGCCAAAGGCAACTGCAATTTTAGATGGATAGAAAAAGCTGAGTTGTTCTTCCCCCTTGTCAATATACTCCTGCAAACGCCTGCCAAGGTTAAGGCAGTAATGGTACAGTCCGGTATTGACATATTTCATCCGCTCACAATCAAAAATAACCCTCCTCATACTGGCACGGAAAGATGAACTCTACTTTCAATTGCCAAACTTATTTATTTACAAGCACTTAATTTTATTTTTTTCAAAATAAGAAAATTCATTATTTCGCTTTCTGCACCATAAGAGAGAAGATATGTCAGAGATCATACTCGACTGTGATTTGATGAAATACCCTAATTCTGGTCTTTACCACTATTGCCTCAATATCGGCGAGCACGTCAACACGCTGCTGCAAAAAGAGCAACAACCGCTCATGAAAATGTACCTGCCATCAAAGGACAGGATAGCAATCGAAAAACAGGAACATTATATTTTCGAGAGGAAGTGGCACAAAGTATGGAAGCCTTTCCTCGGTAAATGCCGCATTTGGCATGCCCCGTTTCAGTCTGGCCGTATTCTCCCGGAAGTTGATAAGCAAAAGGATATCAAAGTACTTCTCACCATTCACGACCTTAATCCGCTTCATGAAGGCAAACCCAAAGAAGAGCAACAGAAAAGTGTAGCTCACACTCAAAGCCTCATCGATCGCAGCGACGCAATCGTCTGCATTTCAGACTTTACTAAAAAAGATGTCCTGAAAAATTGTAACGTCGGCAATAAACCCATTCACGTCATACACAATGGTACACACAGGGTGGGGCTGCCAGCACTAACAAACATTTCCTACAAGCCCTCGCGTCCCTTCCTTTTCGGCATGGGCTACGTCAATATCAAAAAAAATTATCACGTCTTGTTGCCGCTCTTGGTGCAGAACTCTGAAATTGAATTGGTTGTAGCCGGACGCCTTGATGAGCCCGACTATGTAGAGAACATGAAAAAAGAGGCAGAACGCCTCCGTGTCTCTGATCGTCTTCATTTACTCGGTCCTGTTACCGAAGGGGAAAAGGCATGGTACCTCCAGAACTGCTTAGCCTTTGTCCATCCCTCACTGGCGGAGGGATTCGGTGCTCCCGTTGTTGAGGCAATGATGTTTGGCAAGCCCCTGTTTCTCTCGGGTCGCACCTCTCTTCCGGAGATCGGCGGCGACGTTAGCTTCTATTTCAAAGACTTCACCGCAGCCAATATGCAGAAGGTCTTTAAAGAAGGTATGAACCGGTACAACACCGGCTCTATGGTCCGGGCTATTAAAGACCGTGGCGCTCAGTTCAGCTGGGAGAAAAGTGCAAAACAATATTTAGAAGTTTATAGATCACTATACTAATGGAAACAGCAAATGTCACCGAAAGGAAGTGGAATACCACCCTCGTCTACGACAGGGAAAAGCGTATCTCCGAATTGTGCAAAGCAAAAGACTGGCAAACCGGGTGGTTCACGCGCTGGTGCAATGAGCTAAAGGAACCTAAGCGCTTCCACCGCAAGCAGTGGGAATTCATATACATTATGCAGTCCTTATGGGAGCGCGGTTGTATTATGCCGGGAAATAAAGGCTTGGTATTCGCAGTTGGGTCCGAACCCCTGCCTTCCGTTTTCGCCAACTACGGCTGCGATATCATGGCTACTGATATTTTCGTCGAAGAAGGGATAAAAAAAGGCTGGACCGACGGCGAT
>DASPNB010000595.1:0-4283 GCA_035626755.1 Flavipsychrobacter sp. | reverse complement strand
CCTCCCCCGAATTGCCTTTTAGTATATGCCTTACCTGCTGAAGGTTTTCGTTGTAATCGTCTTCGCCCTGCAGACCTTCGCAGGGGCCTTTGCAGTTGCCCAGGTGATATTCAAGGCAAACCTTGTATTTGCCGCGGGCGATGCTGGAGGGGGCGAGGTTAAGATTGCAGGTCCGCAGGGGGATGTTGTTCTTGATAAGCTCGAGGAGTTCCCGCACCCTTGCCACACCCGTAAAGGGGCCCAGGTACTCTGAACCGTCTTTTATCAGTTTACGTGTCAGGAATACGCGGGGGAAATGCTCTTTTTTGATAACTATGTACGGATAGGACTTATCATCCTTCAGCTCGATGTTAAAGCGAGGCTGGTAATGCTTGATCAGAGAGTTTTCAAGAAGGAAGGCATCGTGCTCGGTATTGGTGACAGTGTAGTCGATATGGTGAATGAGGGTAACAAGTTTCCGGGTTTTAAAATTGTCTACCGTCTTGTTGAAATAGGAACTTACCCGTTTGCGCAGGCTTTTGGCCTTGCCTACGTAGAGCAATTCTTTTTCCTGACTATAATATTTGTAACAACCGGGTTGATTCGGAATGGATGGTGCTATTTTACTAAAATCCTCTCTTGTCATTCAAAACTACTGTCTTCTTGTGGAAAGCGGTATTCTGTCTTCACTTCCTTAGCTGCTCCGAAACGGGGCTTGATAAGCTCCTGTATCTGTATCACCTTTCGTAAGGAGTAGTATAATTTCACTGATTTGCGTGGAGAGCCTTTGTTATCGGAAGCTTTTACAAATACAGATTTGATCTTGCCATTGGTGGGGTCAGTTGTTATCTGTAACGTACGTGTGTAAAGGTCAGGCTCATTGGCTTCGTAATAGTAACTACGGGTGAATGAACTGGCATCATCAACCACACTAAAATCATATTTACCTATAAATTTTTTATCGCCTATGTCTGTCTTTATGAATTCCTGCATTATAGATCCGAGGTCCATATCAAAAACCGACACCATTGAGGAATCCGTCTTTCCGTCTTTAGTTACAAATTTGGTTAAGACATAGGGCTGGCCACGATGAATTTCCCATTGATCTTTAACAAAATCGTACATGGAAAAATAAGTCAGCGGGTTATCATCGGCGGGCACCGGTGGTTTGCTCTCTACTTTTTTCTTGCCGCAGCCACAGCACGCAGCCATAAGTATGATCAGCAGGGAATGTTTTAAAGACATCGGCGTTTACTTGTCGCCATAAAGTTAGCTAGATGAGGTAAGTATAACAAATGCCGGCAGCTAGTTAAGTTGTGGGTTCAGCGGCATATTGGCCAGGTACATATAATCTTTACCAAGTAGCCTTATGGCTTCTTTCCACATATTTTCAGGGTCCGTATCGAAAAGAAGTTCAGGAGTAGCTTCCGCTACTATCCAGGATCCTTCTTCCATTTCTTTTTCCAGCTGGCCGGCAGACCAGCCTGAGTAGCCCACATACATTCTCATATTTACCAGATCGTAAGTATGCTTCTCCATTACATCCTGCAGAGCCTCATAGGAACCACCCCAGTAAACACCCTTAGCTATTTCGTTACCACCGAGCACAGCGGGTGTGCGGTGTATCATGTGCAGAGTATCCAGCTGCACCGGGCCGCCCTGGTAAATGACAGGTGACGGCTTAAATAATTCAGGCAGTAAGTCGCTTAATGTTAGCTGCGTAGAACGATTCAAAATAAAACCTACCGTACCTTGCTCTCCGTGTTCACACAACAATACCACCGTTCTGGCAAAATTAGGGTCTGCAAGGAAGGGTTCTGCTATCAGCAGCTTGCCCGTTGCCGGCTTTCCTTTTGGTATTGGTTTATGTGGATTGAATAAGTCCATTACTAATTAAATTTAGTCTTCTTTTATTATTAACAAAAATCTGTGCCGAGGCTACAATAATTGCTGTGATGACCATATTATTGGTTTTTATTAACATTCCCTGAGGGAAAAAGCCGTTGATAGACAAAAGGTTTTACTTTTGCAGGATTGTTTATCCGAAACATGCCAATTTTTAATCTCTTACTGTTCATTATCACTTTATTAGCAGGTTCTGTTCCGCTTTGGTTCAAGGGGCTGAATGATAGAAGTATGAACCTGTTACTGGCTTTTTCGGGTTCATTTCTCCTCAGTATCACATTTCTACACTTACTGCATGAAACCTTTGAAGAGCTGCATGCAACCGCGGGTTTATATTTATTGACCGGTTTTTTCCTTCAACTCATTATTCAACGATTTACACACGGTATAGAACACGGCCATGTGCATACCGACGGGCACGACCACCATGTGCCTTTAGGGTCTATACTTGCAGGTTTGGGCTTGCATGCGTTTATGGAGGGATTGCCATTGGGTTTCAACTACACGGAAGAAGCGACCGGACCGTCGTTATATCTTGCAGTAGCTGCACACAAGCTGCCGGAGATAATCCTGGCAACCACATTAGTATTAGGCATCAAGGGCAGACAACAAGCGCTGCTAACGCTTGTTATATTCTCATTACTGACGCCGGCGGGCAGTATGCTTGCCAGCCTAATGAGCCAGAAGTACAGCTTCATGATGCAGGTGCGCACTATTCTCATTCCCGTAGTGGCGGGATCATTTATACATATTGCCACTACTATCTTCTTCGAAAGTGGCACCAAACAACACCTGCTCACAAGGCAAAAGGTATTCGCGATTTTACTGGGTGTTGGCATAGGTTTGTTAAGCCTTTTCTTTGAATAAGTGTATCTTTAATAGATGATGAGGCCGTTTTCAGCTATTTTATTGCTCCTGCTGATCGTTACAGGCAAAAGCGGCATTGCAACTGCACAGGCAGCTTCAGGTGATAAATCCCTTCTCTGGCAAGTAAGTGGAAAGGGGCTTGACAAACCTTCCTATATATTTGGCACTATCCATCTTATCTGCTCCAGCGATTATATATGGACTCCAAAGATGCAGCAAGCGTTTCAAAAGGCCCAGGAAATATGCTTTGAAATGGATATGGATGACCCCGCCGTGATGATGACTATTGCGACGGGCCTGATGGACAATTCAGGCAAAACCCTTGAGGACTATTTCAAGCCTGAAGACTATGAGAAACTTTCTAACTACATAAGGGATACACTGGGAATGAGCATCAGCATGTTTGAAAGCATGAAACCCACCATATTGCCTATGATCTTCACCGGCAAATCTTCTCATTGCAAGACAACCGTCTCTTACGAGGAGAAGCTAATGGATGCAGCCCGGAAAGCGAAGAAAAATATTGTGGGTATGGAAAAACCCGAAGAACAAATAGAACTATTCAACAAGCTACCGACCGACAGTGTGATAAAGGAGGTGATGGACATGGTGAATGGCATAGACCAGGAGGATACTACCTATAACAAAATGATCAATGCCTACAAAACCCAGGACCTGCCTGCCTTAGACGACCTGATCAACCGCTCAAAGGAACTGGATGATAACATGAGCGCCTTTGTAGATGAACGCAATATTAAATGGATACCCAGGATGGTAGATATGATGGACCAGAAGTCCATGTTCTTTGCAGTAGGCGCAGGGCACCTGTGGGGTGAAAACGGCGTTATCAATCTCCTCAGGAAAGAAGGCTATACGGTAAAACCACTCCGCTGATTACAGAACACCTAAAATAGCGTTAAGCATATTGCTGGTAAGCGGTTTATTAAGGAACTGTTTAATGCTGGGATAGTTTTGCACCCGGTTAATGTCGTTCTCATTTATAGAAGACGAAAGCATGTAGATAATATACCTGGCCCTTGTAGCCTCCGGCAGTTTTTCAAATGCCTCCACGAAGTCGAAGCCGTTCATGATCGGCATTTGTATGTCTACAATTATTACAGTGCGGGGACCAGAATCGCTGGTGTTCCCGGTAACGTGTGCCAGTGCGTCGGTGGCAGCGGTAAAAGAACGAATGTCGCCTCCGCGACCCGTATTGCGGATTATCTTCTCAGCGATGAAGCAGTCCAGCTTGCTATCGTCAATGATAATGAAATTGAGTTTTTCTTCGCCCATTTTATTTGCTTGGTATAGTGACCGTAAAAGTACTTCCTTCGTTCAATGCTGAAGACACTTTAATCTCACCTTGAATTTTATTCAAAGCATCCTTCACATTATAAAGACCAAAGCCTGAACCTACCTCTTCTGTAGTGGCTCTGAAAAACATCGTGAATATCTCATTCAGATGCGAAGGGTCTATGCCTATACCGTTGTCTCTAACTGTTATCGTAGCTACACCTTTATTAACTTCAATA
>DASPNB010000594.1:0-4013 GCA_035626755.1 Flavipsychrobacter sp. | reverse complement strand
CTTTCTTCACGATCTCTTCATCGGCTACTTCTTTCAACTCGATATGGTGGTGCGAATGGGCGCCTACCTCCATGCCGGCGCTAGACAGGTCCTTCAGGTCAGCGGCGTTCATTAACTCCAGCTGCGCAGTTCCTTTATCTGTATCCCAGCTATTGTGCTGCCCCATATGAGCGGTAGGCATATAGAAGGCAGCCTTCATCCCTTTTTTGATTAGTGAAGGCACAGCAAAGTCGAGCAGGTGCTTGTAGCAATCATCAAAGGTTAAGATGACACCGGAAGAAGGCTTACCTTTTTCCATCATCTCGGCAAAATGGGTTGTTTGGGAACCTCGTCTCTCAATATGATCCAGTAAACGGGTAAAGGCTTTCCGGGAAATACACCAATTACTTAAGGAATGATCCATGGTATCGGTAACGGAATGTAGCATGGCAATGGGTGGCGGTGTTAAATAAGGGTGGTGCATTTGCACTAAAATAGTATTTTTTTCTTATTGGTTATAGAACCTTTCTTTTCATTCTAGCCCGACTGTCTCTTTCACGACTTTGGTTCTAAATATCAGAATTTCAACAGCATCATAACAGTGCAACAGGATAAGGAGAAAATGGATGAGCCTGGCAAGTTGAATTCAGGTATTCAAATTGCATGAGCTTAGCTCGAAGAACAGAGTTTACCATAAACCCATTTTATGACCAAACTAATTTTAGTAGCAACCTGCGTGGCTTTCCTGGCATGTAATAACAGCGCAGAAACTGCTGACAGTAATGCTAAAAAAGATTCCCCTATGAAAAGAACCGACTCCATCACCGACCCTGCGGAACTAAGTTTCCTGGCAGGGTGTGTCGACAACGCCAAAGCAAGGCTGGGAGAAGCGGA
The DNA here is from genome assembly GCA_035626755.1 of Flavipsychrobacter sp. Lineage (GTDB taxonomy): Bacteria > Bacteroidota > Bacteroidia > Chitinophagales > Chitinophagaceae > MKUN01. The sequence continues at coordinate 3,140 of DASPNB010000594.1, read as the reverse complement.
AGCCTATATTTACTGCAAGTGTTTTCTGCAGCAGGCCAAAACGAAGTTTGGAACTATTGACAGCACCACCTTGGTAAACTTGGAAAAAGACACGGCGCAGGTGGCCAAAATGGCAAAGGCCTGTGAATAAAGATCCTCATGCGAACTTGCTTTACCTATATCGGCAATTAGTTATCCTTCTTACAGCAATGTATAAACACCCCGAAAAAAATGTCTCCAACACAATCTAAAGACTACAGACTCCTACTTTTACGAAGCAACATGTTTCATGATTCAACATGATAATTGCGGCAAGTGCAAAACATTTTAAAAGGTATAAAGCATTAACCAATTTTGGCATCATTTTGTTTCCTCTACTAGGAAATAATTTGACAGATCATGAAAAGGCAAAAAGAGAACAGTGAAAGAAGAAAAAAAAGAATGGTTTCCCGCCCTGTGTTGGTACGCTCCGAGAAACCCGGCCAGGTAATGAGCGCCAGCTATGGCCGCCAGCAAACCCACTCCATTTGGAAAGCTGCATAAAGCATCATCAACCTGGATGAATGATCTAGCGAAACCCGGTTCCTCCGTTGTCTACAGTTGCACCAATTGTGGCTCTCCCTTGTTCGAGGAGACAAAGAGATTCAATGCCGGTTGCGGGTTCCCTTCCTTTTGGATGCACTACGGGGAGCATGTAGTCCTTAATCCTCTTGACACTTATGGAAGAAGCAGGATACAGTTGCTTTGCAGTCACTGTGGCGCACACCTGGGACACTTATTCCCTCACAAAGGTACGCCTACACAACTGCGATATTGTATCAATGAAAAAGCAATACAGCTTAACAGTCTATAGTACTACTTGTTGTTGTCTTTTGGTTCATCAGCAATATTAGTGGCTGCTTCTAAGGACATCTCTTTGGTTTGCAGGCGATCCTTTATATAGGTAATAGCCGTCTTGCCATGCGGGGTAGGCACGCCATTTACATCCAGGTTCACAAATACCAGCCTGTCTATGTGCAGGATCGGCTCACGGGTCAGCATGTTCCTTACCTCGCAGCGCATGGTCAGGGAGGTGCGGCCAAAATGGGTGGCAATAATACCTATCTCGATGATATCTCCCTGTTTGGGTGCCTTAATGAAGTTGATCTCAGAAATAAACTTGGTCACCACGTAAGGATTCTCCAGTTGCACAATGGCATAGATCACGGCTTCTTCATCTATCCACTGCAGCAGGCGGCCACCAAATAAACTATGATTGGGATTGAGGTCTTCGGGCTTTACCCATTTACGGGTGTGGAAGTTCATTTTTAAATCGACTGTATCCATACGCTTGTCTTTGTAGCTACAAACCTATTCAAGTTCATCCAATACAACGAAGAGAAATGAAGTTACCGGTCAGAGCGCCTGAACTGAGGCGGCACCTTTTGCAGGCATTGCTCCACGATCTCAAAGGCTTCGGCACGCAGGCCAGGATGCCCGTTCTGCATCATATCCAACAAGCCCCTGCACTCCAACAGGAAGACTCCGGCAAAGTCGGGGTCGTGCTCTACTATCTCCTTGCAGTTGTCTATAATGTCGGCATACTTTACTGTTTGCGCCTTACCGCTGGCTTGTTGGATCCGGGCTGCTTCTTTGGCCTTGCGCTTCCTTCTGTTCCAATGACGATAAGCGGATTTGGTATAAATATCTGTCAGCTCTACTACCAGCTCAGTGGTTTGACTAGCCTGCTCCGCAGTCATGATGGTTCTTAAAAAATCACGAATATCTTCTTCCCCTACAGGTGTATCTTCCAGCACATCGTGCAGCAGGGCTGCTGCCAGTACCGGTAACTCCTTTGTATAATCGGCACACATCTTCATCACTCTTATCGGGTGCACAATGTATCGTTCAGGTGTATACTTCCGACGCTGGTCACCGTGCGACTGGTCAGCGAAGTCCCTGACCTTTTCCAAGACTTCATCCATACGATAAACAGCGGCAAACTTTACACCAAGCAACAAAATCTGCCGGCATCGTAAACGGTCTGTTTATTGCACTTACAGCCTATCCGGAGATTTCCATATGAATCAGTTGAAAAAGTACGGGGTAGCTATTGGTATAGTATTGGCCGTTGCAGGCGCTATTGCCTATATAGCTTACCGAACCCGTGCAGTACTTACCCCCCGCCGCCGATGGAGACGATTTGATCATCCTGATGCCATTCCTTTAGATGCCGCCACTTGTCAGCATTTACAAGGGATTTATACCATTGAAAAGGGAGCCGATTTCTTCGGCGATTCGGCTATTCTTAAGTACAGCTATACGGTAGAGGAAGGTGAGACTATCCACCGTCTCTCGCTCTTTTGTGAAAAGAATGGTACCTACATCATTGCCGAAGCCAAAAAGCATGTCAATGTCATCCTGCTCTCGGGTTACTGGCGCAAGGCAGCTGCCAACGGTACCGGTATTGTCTGGCTGGTCATAAAAGGAGTAGACAGGGATAGCCTGCCTGGCCAACTGCAGCAACGCAGTCTAATGATACGAGGCACGTATGGCAACAAGGAGAAAGAGCCTACGGAACCATTGGTGCTGCGTTATCAACACCCACTGCCGAAGAAACGTCCGCTGGATATTATTGCACATAGAGGTGGCGCCCGCAACGTGGACTTCCTCCCCGTTTCGGAGAACACAATCTCCATGATGAAGATGGCTGCACAACTGGGGGCCACAGGTGTGGAAATAGATGTGCGAATGACAAAGGATGGCGTACCCGTCATCTTCCACGACAGCTTTCTTTCCATCCATACCGTGAAGGGAAAACTATATGGAGGGCTTATTCACAACTATGACCTGAAAGAGTTGCAATCCATTGAGCTGAGAAAGGGAGGCCGCATACCTACCTTAAAGGAATGCCTGCATACCATCCTGTACGAAACACCTCTGGAGACCGTTTGGCTGGACATAAAAAAAGAATGCGACCTGTATAAGATACACAAACTGCAGGAGCAGTACCTGCAAAGGGCGGAGACCATCAGTCGACGCCTCAACATTTATATTGGCATACCCGACACGACGATGCTGAAGTGCTTTAAGGAATTAGATGACTACAAGAATATTCCTTCATTAATAGAACTGGAACCTGGCGAAGCCACCCGGATCAATGCGGAGGTATGGGCGCCCCA